>DTZC01000080.1 GCA_012961565.1 Dehalococcoidia bacterium | reverse complement strand
TCGAATTGGTCAACCTCTATGCTCCAGAGCACGTATCGCTTATGCTGCAAGACCCAAGCAACCATGTCCTCAGAATTCGCAACGCCGGTTGTATATTCATTGGCAGTGACTCATCAGTTGCCTTTGGTGACTACGTCGCTGGTCCAAGTCACGTATTGCCCACAGGAGGTAGCGCCCGCTTCGCCTCGCCTCTAGGCATCGAGGATTTTATTAAGCTGACCAATATTGTGGCTTTAGACAAATCTGAAGGCAAAAACCTAGCAGCAGCAGCCATAACTATTGCTGAAGCTGAGGGACTGGAGGGACACGCGCAAGCAATAAGAATAAGGTTATAGGCAATCAGGCTAAAACTCGCATGATTTCACCAAAGCATATCGAGAAATTGATTAGGGCAGAGTTAAAAACCATGAAATCCTATACTCCCATTGAGCCCGCAGACGTGTTGAGCCAGCGTACCAAGGTTCCCACAGAAAAGATAATTAAACTCGACGGCAACGAGAATCCGTATGGTTGCTCAACTCGGGTGAAGCAGACCCTGGCAGAATACGCTTATTACCATTTATATCCCGACCCGGAACAGCGCGAGTTACGAAAAGCGCTACAAGAATACACAGGACTGAACTTACAGCACATAGTAGCTGGTAGTGGCAGCGACGAGCTTATTGACCTTGTGTTACGCCTATTTGTCGAACGCGGAGACGAAGTAATTAATTGTCCGCCAACCTTCGGTATGTATCCCTTCAGCACCGACATCTGTGGTGGCAGAGTGGTCAACATACCAAGAACGGCAGATTTTTCGATAAATATACTCGCAATAAAGAAAGCCCTGACCAAGCGGACAAAGGTCATTTTCATCGCCTCGCCCAATAATCCTTCTGGCAATGTTACATCCCAGCAGGCAATTGAAGAACTCTTGGATGCTGTGCCTGTAGTGGTAATAGACGAGGCATATTTTGAGTTCAGCGGCACCACCGTTGCCCCACTGGTCCCGAAACACGCCAATTTGATAGTTCTGCGCACCTTCAGCAAATGGGCAGGGCTTGCCGGACTGCGCATAGGTTACGGCATTTTTCCCAGCCACTTGGCAAAATATCTCATGAAAATAAAGCAGCCATACAACGTAAATAGCGCAGCTCAGCTGGCAGCATTAGAGTCACTGAAGGACCTCGCTTACCTCCGCAACACAATTGAAGCGATTACCCAGGAGCGAGAGCGGTTGTTCCACAAACTTAACCAGATTAGCTGGCTAAAAACATATCCATCACAAGCTAATTTCATTCTGTGCTCAGTAGTCAATGGCAAAGCCAAAGCAGTCCATGAGGGGCTGAAGAGACAGGGGATTTTCGTCCGCTACTTCGATACTCCCGAACTCAAGGACTGCTTGCGTATCACTGTAGGCAAACCGGAACACACCGATGCTTTGATTGCTGCGCTCAGAGAAATACGCTAACGTGATTCACGTCAAACATTACATGATGAGGGTAAAGCTATGGCTGATAGAAAAGCAACGGTAACCCGGGAAACTAAGGAGACCTCGGTCAAAGTACAACTGAATATCGATGGTCAAGGAGAATTCGAAATCACTACCGGTATCAGGTTCTTCGACCATATGCTGTGTCAATTAGCGCAGCATGGAATATTCGATATAAAACTATCGGCTACAGGCACTGACCAGCATCACATCGTTGAAGATGTAGCTATCTCTCTAGGTAGAGCTTTCAATCAAGCCCTGGGAGGCCGGAGTGGCATTGCCAGAATGGCTCACGCACTAGTGCCCATGGACGAGGCCTTAGCTGTAGTAGCTTTGGATATCGGGGGGAGGGGCTATGCCGCATTTGAGGCACTATTCAGCAGTAATAGGATAGACAACATGACCACAGACTTGATACGCCACTTCTTTGTTTCCTTCGCCTCTGAAGCCAGGCTCACCATTCACGCCAAGGTCATCACCGGCATCAACGACCATCATAAAGCTGAAGCCCTGTTCAAAGCACTAGCCCGTGCTCTAGATGGAGCAACTCGCTTAGATGAGCGCCTCGCCGGTAGAATACCCAGTACCAAGGATATCATCGAGAAATAAGTTTCAAAAGGGAGAAAGACACAATGGAACTCATCGAGGCTATAAAGTCCAGGAAGAGCATCAGGGGATACAAATCAACCCCGGTGCCCAAAGAAATACTGGCTGAAATCTTAGAAATAGCAACACGCGCGCCGTCAAGCTTGAATACCCAGCCCTGGGAATTTACAGTGCTCGGCGGCGGTGTACTGGATGATTTGAAGAATGCTCTAGAGCAACAGTTCCTGGCCAGAGCAGAGCCATATCCTGACTTTCGCCCTGAGTCGCTAATGCCGCTTACCGGAATTTACAGAAGGCGCCAAGTGGAATTAGCCATCGAGCTGTACCAGCTATTAGGCATCTCTCGAGAGGATAAAGAGAAAAGAGACCAGTGGATGCTCAAACAACTGCGGGCATTCGATGCCCCCAATGTTATAATTGTAAGCCTAGATGAAGCCATCAGCAGCAGTCCCATAGCTATGTTTAACTTGGGTGCGGTAACCCAGACCATAGCACTGCTCGCAGTCAACTTCGGCTTGGGCACCTGCATCCAAGGGGCATTAGTCTACTATCCCGATATTGTGAGGCGTATCACCGGCATTCCCCAGTCCAAAAAACTAGCTACCGGCATAGCAATTGGCTACCCAGATTGGGACTTCCCGGCTAACAAACTGCAAAGCACCCGTGAACCACTGGCTAACATAGTCACCTGGCGAGGCATATAATTCTCAGTATCGCCTTCTGGACTGACAAGCAGGACCGCCCGAACGTCCTCAAATCCTAGCTAGTGAAGCACTGGCACCAATCTGCTTCTTCAAATAGTCGATAGCCCAGTCCACAAGCTCCTCACCTTCCAGCTCAAGTACAAAGTCCGGCGTCAATCCCACACCATCTATCGGATGGTCAAATGGTGTGAACCAGCGATATGCAGTTATGTGTATAGCGGAGCCATCGCTAAGCTCACGGACAAGCTGAACACTGCCCTTACCAAATGTCTTGCTGCCAGCCAGCGTAGCTCGTCCATAGTCTTGGAGAGCGCCAGCTACAATTTCACTGCCACTAGCACTGCCTTCATTCACCAGGACGACAAGGGGCAGGTGGGTAGCTATACCTCCCCGCTTTACAGGTACCACACTTCTCCCTCCCTCATCATCAACGACCTTGGCAACTATCCCCATAGCCAGGAACTGGCTTGCTACCTCAGCGGCTGCATTTAACAAGCCACCAGGGTTATTGCGAAGGTCAAGGATAACACCCTTTGCTCCTTCTGCAATAGCCTCCTCTAGAGCATCGCGTAGTTCACGCCCGGTAGGCTTCAAGAAGTGGGTTATCTTAATATAGGCGATATCCTCCCGCATCTCATAGATAACACTTTCAACTTCTATCTCGGCACGGACTATGCGGACTTCTACAGGTTCAGTTTCCCCCTCACGCAGTATAAGCAGCCTGACCTCGGTGCCTTTCGGTCCCCTGATCTTAAAGGTAGCCTCAATCAAGGTCATCTTTGCCGTCGGTTCACCATTGATTTCCAGAATCTTGTCTCCAGCCTTTATACCAGCTTTCTCCGCAGGAGTGCCAGCAATAGGTGACACCACAGTGAGTTGTTTGTCTCTCATGCTGATTACGGCGCCAATCCCCTGAAACTTGCCTTGAAACGTGGTCAACTCCAGTTTGTGGATTTCGGGGTCAGCGTAAGAACTGTAGGGGTCATCCAGTGCCTCAATCATCCCCTTGACAGCACCCTGACTCAGCTTTTGCGGATCCAGTTCATCTTTGTCAATGTAGTCCTCGGACAAGATACGCCAAGCCTCAATTAGGATATCGAATTCAGGAGGCAATTCAGAACTGAGCGCTGAGGAGGACGGTTTCTCATCTCTAAAAGGTAGAGCTGGTAGTAGTTTCTCGTCAATGAAATTACAGCCAGAAATAGCGAGCAGAAATACAGGCAGAAGGACAAGGAGTGCTACCAAAACCAGGCTAACTCTTTTAACACGCATAACCTGCCTCCACGGAGCTAGAAGCATGTGCAATAGATATTCTACCAGTTTAGTGAGGAAACGAGAAGCTAAGAATGCTGATGCTGAGCAACAACCTCTTTTACCAGCTCGAGAGTCTTGTCCAGACTGTCCAATGCCAGAGATAATCCCAGTTGTTTCAGTTCGGCACGACCCATTCCTCGAAACAGGCGTTGCCCAGCTACCCTTGCCATCTCATCGTAAAGAGCTGGCCAATCAGTGCCACGCCGCTCTATACAGAATAGTATGAAATCACGGAGTTCAGGAGCCAGCGAATTCATGGCTTACGACAAAGAAAAACGTTAGGAACCGATAAAAAGTTTAAGCCCAGTAGCGGACCCAGGCAAACCCTTCTACAGTAGGCGAGCTTGTCTCTCCCGCGTTAAACATGCCTTGCTCGACACCTAAATCAAGGCTTTTATCTCCGTTACACACTCGCCAAGCAAAAAATTCTAAAAAATTAACCAAAGAGAATCCAGAGCCGGGCATTTATAAAAAGAATAGGGGGCTAAGCAAACCTATAAGCCGAGTTCTGTTCCCTGATGAATTCAGGGCGGTGACCATCCATCTAGCCTTGATGTTACCACCAAGGTCAAGCGACCTACCCGGGGATAGGGCCGGGCGTCCCTTTACCCTCTATTCGGTCTTGCTCCGGGTGGGGTTTGCCCAG
>DTZC01000079.1 GCA_012961565.1 Dehalococcoidia bacterium | reverse complement strand
GGCTACAGGCAAAAATAAGGGCTGGCTAAAGCCTTACAGCTACATTAGTAAACATCCTCATGAAGACTGTGTTGAAAAATGCTAAACTCCGGTTCAAGCTCAGCACCTTTTTGCTTTCTGTTGCTCTGGTTAGATTCAACCGTCTCACGAGAGTAGTTGGCTACCCAGCCTGGGCAGCTATGCTATATTATCAGCCTCCACCGGGGCATGGGGATGGTGGAAGCGGTGGGATGAGGTTTGGGGGTAGTGACTGCGCTGGCTGAATCACCATGAATTCACCGCTAAGCTCACCGAGACTGACTGTATAAATCCCAGGTGAATCGGCAGCTAATCTGAACACAAGCAGATATTCAGACTCCGCAGGAATGGTCACCTTCTGCCTCTGGCTGATAGAGCCATTCACTATCAGCTCGGCGGTGTAGGTCCCCTGGCTACCGCCCATATTTGTCACTCTGGCGGTAATCACCACTTCCTGGTTAATGTTAACTACTGTAGGCACAACCTCCAGTTGGGAAATCTGAAAAGCGGCTGGCAAAGGCGCTTGTACTTCCAGGGTTGCGCTCAGGTCACCAACAGAGATTTCATAACTCGACGCCTTGTATTTGGTAAGGGTGAACTCTACTGTCTCCACGGTACCAGGTTCCAGCATAACACTCTTTCTATCTTGCGCTATCCCGTTAACCATCAACGGCACATCATATATCTCCACGTACCGGCTGTTGTTCCTTATCTGTGCCCTGATGGTGGCTCTTTTGCCCACTGCGACCTCTGATGGCTCGATGTCCAGTGATAATACCTGGAAGCTTGACCGGGAGTGGTGGCAGGCTAGCGGAGTGGTCAACGAAATCATCAAAGCGAGTAACACTATTAGACCTGTGAATTTTGACATACCTCGTAGCATTATGCCCTGGTGCTAAGGATTTAGCCTCTGCTGTGGAAAGTGAGCGGGCGAAAATGAGCTGCATGCCTCTGAATCATTGTCGACCATCCTCTATCGTTCCCTTGTTCAAATTTATTCTATCACAGCTTGTTGGTCATTTGTCCCGTTGCTCACCTCGCTGGATGTGAGTAAGCCGTGGCAGCATTACTTTGAGTATAGCGTACTGGCCCTCAGTCAGCCGTGAGTAAGGAGTTGAAGATATTTTCCAGGCCTTTAGCGGTGTGAAAGGTCGGATCTATGGCACGGATAATACCGTTAGCATCTATGAAAAAGGCTGTGGGAAAGGCGGTCACTTCATAGAGCTGGCTTACTGTGCCTCCTATGTCAAGAAGTACCGGAATAGTCAGCCCCTCGCTGAGGACGTAGCTCTGGACCACCGATTTCCTGCCCTCGAAATGGACAGTCAATATCACCGCCTTTCCTGATGGTATTCTGCCAGCAGCCTCTTGAATAATGGGCATCTTTTGCCTGCAGGTGGAGCATGACCACGTCCAGAACTCAAGCATCACCAATTTTCCCCGGTAATCACTCAATGTCACAGTCCTGCCATCGAGGGAGGTGAGGGTAAAATCTGGGGCGCGCCTTCCCACTTCGGGACCGATAGCCAGGGTGAATGATTCCTCCGCCTCCCAGGTTACTTGGTTTCCGCTGGCATCGATTGACCTTGCTCGGTAATGATACACAGCATCAGTTTGGAGCATAGTTAGCTTAATGCTGTGGTGGGTAACAAGTTCGCCCCTTGATATTGTGTGCCGTTCGCTGGAGCCTGATACCCAGTACTCCAGCTCGCTGGTGGCAGGTCTATTGGTGACCCAGGTGATGGTAACAGTTGATTCGGTCAGGTCAGCTACTCTGACATCGGAAATGGAGAGTGAGCTTGGAGCGGCAGCAAGCGTGGTAAATGATTTTTCCTCGGTTAGTGCTTGTCCATCATCATATAGCACCTTGAAGTAGTATGTGGTTCCGGGAGAGAGACCGCCAATGAGTATACGGTGAGCGGTGACCGGGTTCTTATCGGTCACCGTGATGGCGAAAATGCCATTTTTGGTATATGTCTGGACGCTACTTGTGGTAGGTCTATCTGTTGTCCAGGAAATGACTGCACCTGTTTCGGACACCTCTACGTCTATATCCGAGAGTAGAGGCATGTCTGCGGTCGTATTTTGCGGTGCCGGAGTTGTGACGAATGCTGAGATGGTACCATATGTAGCTAAGCCAAGAAAGCACATGCCAGCCAGCAGGGCGATGCGGGGGTGTTGTCTGGCCTTTCCTCCAATTGCTCTCATATATGCCGAAGCTTTTGCAGTCGAATTGCGCAGGTAGCCGCCCAATTCGAGTGCTTTTGACTTCAGTCTAGCTGTATCCAGCCTTTGCTGTTTGCCCAGGTTTGCCAGCCATGGTCGACTGGAAAAGAACTTCCCCGGATGGAAGGTGATTATCACGATGGCAAAGGAGAAGAGGACAATATCATAAATGAGAGCCTGGGCTGGTGTGAGTGTCCCGAATATCTCTTCCCATATACCGAAGCAATTGGCACAGGTAGCGTACCCCCCGCGTCCAATAGCCCACAGGTTTGTGCCCAGAAATGCCGTGAGCAATGGCAGGCAGAGGACAGCTATCAACCGGGGTGCGAAGCCGATGATGAGGCAGCTTCCCAGGATGAACTCCAACCAAGGGATGATATGTGGCACAAGAATGTTAATCAGAAAGTGAATGGTGGCAGGGGTTATGAAGACTTCGGGTGTAACATTGGTGATGAAGTCCAGGACCTGAGCTGATACTTCGCCCGAAGCAAGGATTTTGCCTGTGCCTGATACCAGCAGTGTCACCCCGATAACGACGCTGGCTATCAGACTTATGATGCCTCTATCTTGTTTCTTCGTTCCCACGTTTTTGACTTGACACGGTACTATCAGCTCAGGAACTTAATTTTAACCTTTCTATTCTGTGGTTTTCAAATTCGCACTCGAGCTGTTGGCAAAGGCGCCTATCTGCTGCCGCTAAGGCTTTTCTCGATTCTGGTCTTGATTAGTTCCTCGAAAGCTTCTTCATCGTACCTATATTCTGTTAACCAAATTTCTGGTACGGGGATAATACGTTCCTCATTGTCTCTCACTTCATTGATGAACAGCGAAAATGGCATCGCATTATACTTTGCAGCTAGAGCCGCATTCTTGGGGTCGTCCAGATTAACTGCTTTGAAAGTCAGTTTGCCGCTGCCCAGTTGGTCCTGAAAAATTTATCCATATGGCAGCCTGAATATGTTCACCTACCGCGGCAATGCAATGGCAAGGCTCCCCCTGGGTGAAATATGCAACATCCACCCTGTGCGGCGGGCCTAGCGATTCTGGTGGCGGATTCACATTAGGGGCTGGGCTGCAGCAGGCAGAAATTAATGCTAGCATAAGGACGGTAAGTAGTACAAGATAATTTCGTTTAGAGACTGTTTACTAATGTAGCTGTAAGGCTTTAGCCAGCCCTTATTTTTGCCTGTAGCCCCGAGGTTTTAACCTCGGGAACTCGACCCT
>DTZC01000078.1 GCA_012961565.1 Dehalococcoidia bacterium | reverse complement strand
GAAGATTATTCCCTATGAGATTGCCAACAAGCTTATCTTCAACCATAAGGATGAACTAGCTATAGTAGATTGTCCCTGCCGCTTGGAAAAAAAGACCGCGGGGAGAAAATACTGTGAACCGGTCCATACTTGTATCTTTCTGGGAAAAGTCGGTGTGGACTTTGTTACCACTCATATGCCCAGAATGCATGGCAGACGGGTGGCAAAAGAGGAGGTGTTGAAGCTCCTTGAGGAGCAGCAAAAACGCGGCGTAGCATTTACTCTGTGGTTCAAGGATGCCACGGGTTATAGAGGAGGTGTACTCTGCTGCTGTTGTGCCTGTTGTTGTGCCGGGGTGGAGGCTGAGAAGATGACTCGAAAGCTACCCGGGATGAAACCATTGAGACTTACCGCCCCATCGGGATACTCGGCAGTGGTTGATGTGAGTAAGTGTCGCGCTTGTGGGACATGTGTGGCTGTATGTCCTTATGATGCCAGGGAAGTAGTCGATATCGACGGTGAGAAGAAACTCAGGCTATACACAGAGTTGTGCATGGGTTGCGGTGCTTGTGTCAGCGTATGTCCCCAGCAGGCTGCTTCCCTCATGGTTGACCCCAGCAAGGGGAAAGTCTTGGACATAGCTGCCATAATGGAAATGGCTAAAAAGCAGCCCCGAATGTCTAACCAAGAGGAACAGACAGAATGAAGCTAGCGAGACTCCTTACCACTCTATGGATGGTGCCTTTATTGTTGCTCCTTCTGGTGGTGCTACTCCTGGCGTCGGTGACCATAGAGAAATCTCAGATTATAAAAGAGGTACCTGTCAGGAAAAAGGACGATTAGGGATGAAATGAATAGCGAAGTGGGACAGCCGATGGGCACCTCTAACCGGGTGGCAAAAGAGCTTGACCTCAGTGAGTACGGTATCAAGAATGTAGGTAACATCTACCGGAACCTATCTACCTCTGCTCTTTACGAGGAAATCGTGCAGCGGCGTGAGGGGCTAATTGCCCATCTCGGACCGATTGTTGTCAGGACGGGTCACCACACCGGTAGGTCTCCAGCAGACAAGTTTGTGGTCGAGGAGCCGTCGAGCCGAGACAAAATCTGGTGGGGTGGTCCAAACAGACCGTTTGCTAGGGAAAGGTTTGATTTGCTGTATCACAGGTTGCTGGCTTACCTTCAGGGTAAGGACATCTTTGTTCAGGACTGCTATGCCGGAGCTGACCCGAGGTACTGTGTGCCGATACGTGTTATCACCGAATATGCCTGGCACAATCTTTTCGCCCGCAACATGTTTATTCAAATCCACGATATAGAGGAGCTTAACGCTCATGTACCCAGATTCACAGTGTTCGCCATGCCCCGATTTCATGCCACGCCTGACATCGATGGCACAAATTCCGAGGCTTTCATTATCGTGAATTTCGGCAAGGGCATAATCCTGATAGGCGGCACGAGTTATGCCGGCGAAATCAAGAAGGCTGTGTTCACGGTTCTTAACTACCTTTTGCCTCAGGATAGAGTTCTGTCAATGCATTGTGCTGCTAACCTCGGTGCGCAGGATGATGTTGCCCTGTTCTTCGGACTCTCGGGGACGGGCAAGACCTCTCTGTCCACTGACCCGGAAAGAAGACTCATCGGAGATGATGAGCACGGGTGGAGTGCCGATGGCATTTTCAACTTCGAAGGTGGCTGCTACGCTAAAGTTATCAGGCTCTCCAGAGAGCAGGAACCGCAGATATATGAGTGCACGCGCCGCTTCGGCACCATACTGGAAAATGTGACCATTGATACCCAGACTAGGAGACTTGACCTGGATGATGCCTCTCTCACCGAGAATACCCGTGCTTGTTATCCTATACCCCATATTCCTAATTCCGTTCGTGAAGGGATGGCATCTCATCCCAGGAATATTTTCATGCTCAGTTATGATGCCTTCGGTGTAATGCCACCTATCGCTCTACTCACTCCAGAGCAGGCAGGGTATTACTTTCTGCAGGGTTATACCGCTAAAGTCGCTGAGACCGAGGTAGGTCTCGGTAAGGAGGCGCAGGTGGTATTCAGCCCTTGCTTCGGGGCTCCTTTTATGGCCCTTCCGCCCATGCAATATGCCACACTTTTGCTCCAGAACATCAAGCGGCATAAGGTGAGATGCTGGCTGGTGAATACCGGCCTGGTTGGCGGTGGGCTGACCACGGGCGGTGAAAGGATATCCCTTCCCTTCACCAGGTCGCTTATTCGTTGTGCCATAAGCGGCAAGCTCTCGCAGGTACCGCTGGAGAAGCACCCTGTTTTTGGCTTCCTTTTGCCTGCTGCCTGTGATGGAGTGCCCGATGAGATCCTGCGACCGGCAAATGCCTGGAAGGACAAGGCTGCTTATGACAGCGAAGTGAGAAGGCTCGCTGCCAGGCTGATTGAGAATTTCAGACAGTTCTCTACTGAGGCTCCGCGTGAAATCTCACAGGCCGGTCCAGCACTGTGAGTTGCTCTGGCATCGACTAGCCCTTGGAGCCTCTTGAGTTTTCATGACTGCACTAGTTCTCAGTCGTTCAGCTGGCTGATTCCCCTCTGTGGTTAGGCACATTATCCTGTAGTATGTCACGGGTAATATAGACAGCGCCGCTGCTTTTCTGAGGGAGACTGTTTAGCAACAACCCGTTCTTGGTGCATATTAATCCACCGATGTAG
>DTZC01000077.1 GCA_012961565.1 Dehalococcoidia bacterium | reverse complement strand
CTGGCTGTGGTCGGGCTACTAGTCCTGATTCGCGAATGATTTTGGGCGAGCACTACATTATCTATGAGTCTCGTTCTGCCGATTCTTACCGCCAGGGAGGCTAGTGCCGGTCTGTCAATTCTTGATAGTTCTTCAAGGGTCTCAGCATCAGCAATGCTGACATAGTCGATTTTCGCCAGCGGCTCGCTGCTGATAAGTGAGACCATTTCCTGTCGTATAGTATCGGCGTTCCTCTCCCCCTCCCCCCACAGGTTCTGGGCTAATGTGAGAGCTTTGAACAGGATGGTGGCTGCCTCTCGTTCCTTAGGGTTCAGGTAGGTATTGCGGCTGCTCATTGCCAGTCCGTCACTTTCCCGAACGGTGGGAGCAACCACTATTTCCAGGTCCATGTTGAGGTCTGTGACCATCTTTTTGATGACCAGTGCTTGTTGCGCATCCTTTTGACCGAAATAGGCTCGCGTCGGTTTGATAATATTGAATAGTTTTGTGACTACTGTGGCGACACCCCTAAAATGACCCGGGCGGTGACTTCCCTCAAGCCTTTCGGTGATTTTTTCCACCTCGACCCAACTACTGAAACCTTCAGGGTACATCTCCTCGCTTGATGGCGTAAAGACGATATCAACCATCTCTTTTTCCAGAAGAGCTAGGTCACGCTGTGTGTCGCGTGGGTAGCTGGCGAAGTCCTCCGCTGGGCCGAACTGGGTGGGGTTGACGAAGATGCTGACCACGACCACTGCATTTTCAGCCCGGGCCCGCTTTACCAATGCTAAATGTCCATCATGAAGATAGCCCATGGTTGGAACAAAACCTACAGAGCCAAGGTGTTTCAACCTCAGGGCCTTCATCTCGGCAATGGTGTTGGCTATTTGCATCGTTGCTCAAGCTCGAGCCAGTTGTTCCAGCAAACTCTCATCCATAGTAGAGCTGTGTTCAGGGGTGGGGAATTTCCCAGCTTTCACCTCAGCTACATAATCAGCAAGTGCAGTTTTGATGGCACCAGCCAGTCGGGCATACTGTTTGGCATGCTTGGGCACGAAGTCAGAGAATAGTCCTAAAAGGTCACTCACTACCTGTACCTGACCATCACAATCGGCACCAGCGCCAATGCCTATCGTGGGAATACGCAATTTTTGGGTGATGAGCCTGGAAAGTGGCGCTGGAACCAGCTCGAGGACCACGCTGAAGGCACCGGCTTGTTCTAATGCTTGAGCGTCCCGGAGCAGCCTTTCAGCAACCTCTGGAGTCTTACCTTGTACCTTGTAGCCTCCTAGCTGGTGGATGGATTGGGGAGTGAGTCCGATATGTCCCATGACGGGGATGCCACAGTCAACAATTCGCTTTACTGTCTCAGCGACGGTTACCCCGCCCTCCAGCTTAACTGCTTGAGCTCCTCCTTCCTGTATGAACCGTGCCGCATTGCGCAGAGCATCGGACACAATGGTATGGTAAGTCATAAAAGGCATGTCTCCCACCACTAACGCCCGCTTGGCACCTCTGACCACCGCCTTGGTGTGGTGAATCATCTCATCCATAGTCACCGGTATGGTTGATTCGTAGCCTAGCATCACCATGCCCAGGCTGTCACCCACCAGAATCAGCGGTATGCCAGCTTCATCAACTAACTTGGCGGTGGAATAGTCATAGGCGGTGAGCATAACTATTTTCTCTTTCTTCGCTTTCATTTCCTTGATTTCATTTATGGTAACCCGCATTTCTTCCATACCTCCTTATGATTGAAAACTTCCTACAACATCGAGACTAAATCCTTTGTCCAGTATTCCTTGCCTTTGACATCCACAATCCGGTTGGTTGAATCTACGTAGACCAGTTTGGGAATGGCAGTGGCAGCTTCATTGTCAGGGACTATGTGATAGGATAAGATAATCACCATGTCCCCTTTAGCCACAAGCCTGGCTGCAGCCCCGTTGAGGCATATCTCACCGGAACCCCTCTCTCCTTTGATTACGTAGGTGCCGAATCTAGCACCGTTGTTAATATTTAGTACATCGACCTTCTCATAAGGAAGCAGGTTAGCTGCCTCCATCAGGTCACTGTCAATAGTAATACTACCCTCATAGTCTACGTTACACCGGGTAACTCGAGCCCGGTGAATTTTACTTTTAAGCATTGTCCTCATGGTTACCCTCCTGGTTTTTGGTTCATTCATGAGTTAACGCAACACAAAGTTTTCCCCTGTTCTGATGGACATGAACACACTTGCTTTGCAGCACTTTCACCTGCTTCGCTTTATTTACTCAACAAGGCTATTAGTTCCTCCCCTCTCTTGGAATCTATTCTCCCTTTGGCAAGAGCGATGGGTACAGTTTGCTGCCCCAGCGCCTTGTAGATGTCTAATAAAGCTGGCATCTGCTTTCTCAGCGCCTCAAGGTGCCTCTCTATAGTGCCCAGGTCCCCCCTGGTTATAGGTCCGGTAAGACAGCCTGGCAAGCCGATATTTTCAATATTACTCAGTGTGCCCCGCAGCAGCGGCATAAGAGCTCTGGTCGCCTGAGCGGGTGATAGGTTAAAAGTCTGCCACAAGTCTGCAGCCAGTTTGACTAGTGTCACCAGATAATTGCAGGCGAAGACGGCTGCCACGTGGTAAAGCACTTTATCACCAGCTTTGAGTATCACCGGGTTCCCGTCCAATGCCTTAGCCATCTCTTCAAGCACAACCAGCAACGGCTCTTCGGCTTCAATAGCGAAGGTAGAACCGGGGATGTTTTCTATTGCCTGGTCAACACTGGCAAACGTCTGCAGGGGATGAAAACAGCCCACGTCTGCCCCCTTCTGTCTTGCCGGCTCTAGAATGTCCACAGAGTGGGCACCACTGCAGTGAACAACATACTGCTTGTCCCGCCACTTGACTTCAGCAGCTACCTCCGAGATGATGTCGTCCGGTGTAGTAATGAATATGAGCTGTGCTATATTTGCCACGTCTTGTGCCTTGCTGAAAACACGGCAGCCATTTCTTACCCTTGCTGCGAGTCTTTCTGCTGAAGCCAAGCTGCGACTGGACACACCTGCTACCTGATACCCTCGCTGGCTGAGTCTTACAGCCAGGGCTGTGCCTGTTGTTCCAGCACCTATAAAACCGATTGTCAGTCTGCTCTTTGTGTCCACTTTATCTCCTTTACTGCTGGTATTCCGGCTATGCTCTCAGCCTGCAGAACCGCTCTGACTATAGCAGAGGACATCACCTCAGCAGCTACTGAGCCAAGTATGGTGACATCGCTCGTCCTGTCACCTAAAGACAAAGCGAAGATGGTGTCCCCGTCATGCATAGTATGACTGGGGTTTATGGCTCTGGCTATGCCATCTTGCGCCATCTGTGCCAGCTTATTTACCTGTTCCTTATTCAAATTGGCATTAGTAGCCACTACACCTACAGTGGTATTGCTGGGCAGAGAGCCTCGCCTGTAGTTATAGGTACCCTTTGCCAGTAGTTCAGCGGTGTTGCAAAAACATCCATTCTCCTCGTCACGAGGTCCAGCTATGATTCTCCCTGTTTTGCGGTCAACAATATCTCCCACGGCATTCACTACAACTAGGGCAGCCACAACTATATCGCCAGCTATCTTGTAACTGGCTGTTCCCAAGCCGCTTTTGGTAGCCCTTTCTATCCCTAAAGCTTTGCCTACTGTGGCGCCGGTTCCAGCACCAACGCACCCTTCAGCCACTTCCTTATCAGTAACGTTGAGACAGGCTTTGTACCCTTCCTCAATCCCCGGCCTGACATTCGGCTTTCCGATATTTAAATCGAAGATGATAGCTGCGGGCACAATGGGCACCTTAGCTACCAGAGTTTCGTAGCCAATGCCCTGCTCCTCGAGATGCTTCATAACGCCGCCCGCGGCATCCAGTCCAAAAGCGCTGCCACCACTGATTAGGATTGCATGAATCCTGTCCACCAGATTCATCGGTCGGAGCAGGTCAGTTTCCCTTGTCCCCGGTGCTGAACCTCTAACATCAACACCACCCACAGCCCCCGATTCACAAAGGATTACAGTGCACCCGGTGGCTGCATCCCTATCCGTATAGTGTCCTACCTTTATTCCAGCAACATCAGTTATGGCGTTGTACATCTCCGTAGAAGCAATGAGCCTTCTCAGCATTGCCGAGAAGGCTCAATTGTATTCTCCTATCTCCCGTCTCGGTCAGCACTGATCCAAGCGGCTCCTGGTTATTCGTTTTTCCACAAATTTTCGCTCACCGCCTTACGGTCGATGGCAACTACAATGATAAATGATTTTCCCCTCCCCTGTCAACAAGCGCACAAGCCCACAAGTGGTCAGGTGCACAAAGGAATCAAAATGGGGGAAATCTTGGGTGTCTGCTCTTCCGGAAACCTTCAATATTTCTGGGAAATAGTTTTATAAGCCTCCCTGAACGGGACTCCTTGCCTGACCAGTTCATACACTTCTTCTGTTGCATAGATGTCTTTTGTCAGAGCTTTGTTACAGTTCTCTTTGTTCACCTTCAGGCTTTCCAATATCAAGTTGGTAACAGACAGACTTTTCTTGGTTATTTCCAGCCCCCTCATCATCGGTTCTTTGGTAAGTTGCAAGTCACGGTTATAACCGGACATAAGATTGCCAATGATATTTTTGACTTGAAACTCATGTGAAACAACTACATGGTAATTGGCTCTCAGTAACTCAAGAACGTCAGGGTTTTGCTTCTGGGGCATGATGGAACTACCTGTGCAAAATTCCCGGGGCAGCTCGAAGTAGCCAAATTCGGGCATGGTAAAGATGACCAGGTCAGATGCCATTTTGTTCAGGTCAAACATTATCTGGGTTAAAGCATGCAGGATCGTTGATTCAAATTTACCCCTGCTGTTTTGAGCGTATATAGGATTTCGTTGCACTTTCCGGAACCCGAGCAATTCAGCTGTGTAGGCTCTGTCTATTACCAGAGGCACCCCATAGCCAGCCCCTGTGCCCAAGGGGGACTGGTCTATCAGACCTAGGGCAAAATCAATCGCTTTTAGGTTGTCTTGCATCGAATTGACAAATGAATTTCCCCACATAGAAATAGAAGAAGGCATCGCCTTCCTGGAATGGGTATAGCCAGGCAGTCTTGTTCTCCCGTATTTTCTTACGAACTTTTTCATCACTGCTACAAAATCTTGGACTAACTTTTTACAGTCAGTCAGCTCTTCTCTGTAGTATAACCTCAAGGCGGTCAGCACTTGGTCATTTCTTGACCTAGCAGTATGTATTTTCTTGCCTAAGTCACCCAGTTTTTTTGTCAGATACTCCTCGATAGCTGTATGGACATCTTCCTGCTCTTTTGAAATCTTGAACTTACCTGCTTTGTCCAGCTCAATGAGTTCATCGAGGACCTTGACTAGCTTTTGCACTTCCTCTGTCTCCAGAATGCCGATTCTGCCGAGCATCTTGGCATGAGCTATTGAAGCAGTACAATCGTACCGCACTAACTTTTGGTCCAAGATGTAGTCATCCCCAACTATGAAGTCCTCTACTTGCTCATTCAGTTTGTAATTCTTCTGCCAGAGTTTCATGTATAGCCCTGTTTATCTCCGCTTTTTGCGCCATTCATACGGCTTTCGTTTCCTGAGAACAAAATGATGAGCCTTCAGTCTAATTGCATTAATGTTAATGAAACCTCCTGAATCAGTTGCCTCGAATCCTCCCTCAACCTCCATGCTAGACAGCTCAGGATCATAGAGTGAGGTGGGGGATTCTCTTCCAATGACATTAACATTGCCCTTATATAGTGATAGGATAACCTTGCCATCGATAGCCTCCTGACTCTTATCGAAGGCGCTCATCAAGAAGTCCATTTCGGGTGAAAACCAGAACCCGTTGTAAATCAGTTCTGAAAATTTCGGTATTAGCATGTCTCTCAAATGCATGACCTCTTTATCCATAGCGATACCTTCGAGGTCTCTATGAGCCAGCCACAGAATCGTCGCTCCGGGTGTCTCGTAAATGCCTCTGGACTTAATGCCGATGAATCTATTTTCAACCATGTCCACCCTTCCGATTCCATTTCTGCTCCCCAGTTCATTGAGGTATACAAATAATTCCAGAGGTCTTGTTTTCACTGTTCCATCGCCTGTGTTTGTAACCCTCACCGGGTCTCCGTCCTTGAAATCTATTTCAATTATGGTCTCCTCGTCAGGTGCCTCTTGCGGGGGGACTGTCATACTAAACACGCTTTCTGTCGGTCTAAATAACGGGTCCTCTAGAATGCCCGCCTCGTGGCTTATGTGCATCAAGTTTTCATCTTCACTATAGGGAGCTTCCTTTGTAGCTTTGACCGGGATATTCCATTTCTGGGCATAATTAATCAGGTCGCTTCTCCCTTTGAACTCCTTGAGGAACTCTGGGTCTTTCCAGGGAGAAATGACTTTAATCTTCGGATTGAGAGCTGAGTAGGTGAGCTCAAATCTTACCTGGTCATTCCCTTTGGCAGTAGCACCATGGGCTACATATTCAGCCTTTTCCTTTTTTGCAATTTCCAATTGCGTTTTGGCAAGCAAGGGACGAGCTAGAGCGGTTCCCAGGAGGTATCTTCCCTCATAGGTTGCGTTCCCCCGGAGGGCAGGAAAAATAAAGTCTGTAACGAATTCCTCTCTCAAGTCTTCGATGTAGACCTTGGCTGCTCCTGTGTCCCGAGCTTTCTTTTCAATGGCTTGGAAGTCGTCCTTCTGTCCGATGTTACCCACAAAACAGACAACCTCATATCCCTTGTTAATCAGCCATTTCAAAATTACAGATGTGTCCAGCCCTCCGCTGTAAGCTAGTACCGCCTTTTTCTTTGACATATTCTTCCGCACAGGTTTCTTACTATATTAGTATAAACAACCTAAAAAAGCTATCTTGAGGACGGGAGCATCGTCCACCTTTTAGGGTGTATGAGTCAGCGGTGTAATTGCCCGGAAGCAAACTAGTGTCCTGAAGTTTCTGAACGTAGCTTTATCATTTCTTGGTTCTTTCGCTTTCTGCAAGCTCACCTGGCGCCTGAAAATTACCCTTGTCGCTGATACTGGCTGCCCTTGCTGTTCTATGTGGTTATGTGATACATGTAAAACTCATGATTTTGCTATGAGCGGAGTTTAGCCCCGACGTAACTTTTGAAGAAAAAGCTCCTGGCGGTGTGTGGGAGGAAATCTGCCATACCAAGCAACGTTACAACTCGGTGGAGCGGGAGACGGGACTTGAACCCGCGACACCCTGCTTGGAAGGCAGGAACTCTACCACTGAGTTACTCCCGCTCG
>DTZC01000076.1 GCA_012961565.1 Dehalococcoidia bacterium | reverse complement strand
CCACCCTTCGCCTCCTGCCGCCTCTGCTTTGTGGAAATCGAAGGTAGGAGCGCCCCGGTAACAGCCTGTACTGAACCCGTCAGTGATGGAATGGTAATAAAGCTCAACACTCCCAGGGTGAAGAGACTGAGGAACGCTGCTTTCGAATTACTTCTCACTCACCACCATCTTGATTGCCGCAATTGCGCTAAAAACCGAAAGTGTGAACTGCAAAACATCGCCTCACAACTCGGCTTAAAGTTGAAGCCAAAGAGATTAAGACACATACCCAGAGAGCTACCCATTGACTCCAGTCATACCCTATTTACCTATGACCCCAACAAGTGCATCTTATGCGGTAAATGCGTCTGGGTATGTCATGAGCAGGGTTCTGGCATCCTTGACTTCGCCTTCAGAGGCATAGACACTGTGGTGAGCACCTTCTCCGGCATACCGCTGGCTGAAGCTGGATGCACCTCCTGCTTAGCCTGTGTAGCCGTCTGTCCAGTAGGTGCATTGGTAACCAAAGCGGGGATCGCCCCCGTCTTCCTGCCCAGAGCCGGAATATAGAACTTGAAAAATCCCTTTCAAGAGCGCAAAATAGTCACTGTAAAATGCCGCTAACCGAAGCTAAAGCACGAAAAATCGCTGAACAGTTCCTGTTCAACCAGTATTTCGATTCAAAGCTCGATTTCACCACCTGTCAGCTAGTTGACAGGGACAATGTCCAGGTATATGAACTGCGCGGCACCATGACAATGCGTTCCCGCAATCCGATGAGCCGCTTCGTTGCCCCCAAGACCGCCAATCAGTATCAATTCAGAATAGAAATTGACTCCCACCAGGGAGAAATTATCGGTTATGAGATTAGCTAGACGCTATCCGTCATGACTACTCTTCCCAAGCCCCTTCACCTATAAGTGGTACAAAACGGCAACCACCCAGGTTCTCCACCACGTTCTGTTTTTCCCTCCTGGTAACTTTAAGTAGGTTCTGCTCCCACCTCGACCCAACCGGTATGACCAATCTTCCCCCCAATTTCAACTGTTCAAGCAAAGCTTGCGGTACACGAGGAGCACCAGCAGTAACAATTATACCATCATACGGTGCCCCTGATGGCCAGCCCAGTACTCTGTCTGCCTCATGAATTTCTATATTAGTATAGCCCAGCTTCTTCAGCACCTCTTTAGCTGACTTCGCCAGCTCGGGAATACGTTCCACACTTACCACCCACCTAGCAAGCTCAGCCAGTATCGCTGCCTGATAACCGCTCCCAGTGCCAACTTCCAGCACCTTTTCGTCCCCCTTAAGCTCCAGCGCCTGAGTCATTAAGGCTACGATAAAAGGTTGGGAAATCGTCTGCCCGAAGCCGATACTCAGAGGCATATCTTCATAAGCCGCACGATAACACTCTGGTGGGACAAAAAGCTCACGGGGCACATGTGCCATCGCCGATAGCACACGTTTATCGCTGATTTCCTGGCTTAATGAATCAAGCAGTCTGGCTCGGGCTGCCTCTAAACCCACGCACCTACCACCTTGAAGCTTTAACCAAGTATGAAAGCTATTATGACAACAATCAGAAATAGCACACCAGCGATGATACCAATACGCCGTAGCTCGGGTAACACGTACTGATACTGAGATGCTTGTATCGCTGAAGTAACAGATTCCGGTGGCACTGTCTTGGACGGCGCTACTGTTTCACGGACAGGAGCAGGTCCCACCGCTGTCTTTTTCGCCAGTCTGCCACCAGGCCGATGTTTGCCTTTACGACGGCGCGATTTCTTCCCCATAATAGTCACTCCACAGTATTCCGCTACAAATATGACCTCCGGACATCTGCAGCAGAAAATGTCCGGCTATTCTAACTGCTAGGAATCAGCCGCCACCTGCAGATACGCCTTGGTAGTTGAAATGTGAGCATGTCCCAAAAGCGCCTGGACTGACTCCAAGTCAGCTCCGCTCTTCAGTCTATGGGCAGCAAAGCTGTGACGTAGGCTACGTGGTGTCACCTTACCCCCCAGCCCAGTCCTGTCAGCATATCCCTGGACAATCTGCCAGAAGCCTTGACGGGTAAGTCGATCACCACGCCGGTTAAGAAACAAAGCGAGTTCATCTTCATGGCTCAACAACTCAGGACGCACGTGGTCTATATACTCCTTGACCATCTTAGCTACATGTCGCTCTATCGGAATAACACGCAACTTGGAACCACGGCTGACACAACGCACAGTATTTCCTCTTATGTCGATATCCGTTACATTCAACGCCATCAGTTCACTGGCTCTCAACCCTGTGGCGTAGAGTAGCTCCAGCATCGCTTTGTCCCGCTTTGCTTCACTGGTAGACAGCTTTGATGGTGCCGCCAGCAAACGGCGGACCTCAGAGACAGACAGAGTACTGGGCCTCGGCTTGCTTACCTGCGGTGAAGATAGAAGCGGCGCCAAGTCTCCCCGGACCCTCCCCCTCTCCACCATAAACTTGAGGAACAATTTAGCCGCAGCCACCTTGCGGGCTACTGTCGATGGTCGGTACTTTCTCTCCTTAAGACTGCGCAGATAACCAGCTAGAGCTCCTGCGCTCAAATCAGGCTCGGCAGGATTAATCTCTCCTACGACCCCCCCTGATTTGAGATAGGCAACTAACTGACTTAAATCATTTCTATATGCTGCCAGTGTATTAGGGGAGTACTTTCTTTGCGCAGCTAGATGCTCAAGGAAGGCTTTTACATCTTCTTCCATCACAGGATTGCCTGATGTTATTGTAGCACAATATAGCCAGACAGGGCTATCCTATTCTTACAAAGGCTTGCAGCTTTTTGCCACCACCTCCACCCGATGCTACAATAAACTCAAGACCATGCCCACACCTATCAATGAGCAATTGAAGACACTACCCGCCAAGCCTGGAGTCTATCTTTTCAAAGATAATCAGGGGAAGGTCATCTACGTGGGCAAGGCAGCCAGCCTCCGCCACAGATTAAGAGCTTACTTTAGTCCCAGTACTAATCTGTCACCCAAGCTCCAGAGGCTGGTAGCCAGAATAGCCGACTTTGAGTCCATAGTCACCGATTCCGAGCAGGAAGCACTTATCCTGGAGTGCAACCTAATCAAGAAATTCCGCCCCAGCTACAACGTGCGGCTGAAAGACGACAAGACGTTCCCCTATCTCAAGATAGACCTCAAGAACGACTGGCCCAGCGTCCGCATCACCCGCCGCTTTCACAAAAATGGCGATAGGTACTTCGGTCCATACGCCAGCGCTGGCTCACTGCGGCAAACCTTAAGGTTAATAAAGAAAATCTTCCCCTTCCGCTCCTGTACCAGGAACATAACTGGAAAGGAGATCAAGCCCTGCCTCGAGTACCACATCCATCGCTGCCTGGGACCTTGCACTGGCGCGGTCAGTAAAGAGGAATACCACGAAGTAATAAGACAGGTCATCCTCTTCCTCGAAGGGAAGCAGGAGGTAGTACTCCGAGACCTGAGACAGAAAATGAAACAAGCCTCGGAGCACCTCCAGTTCGAGAAAGCAGCTTTACTCCGTGACCAAATCCGAGCCATAGAAAAGGTCATCGAAGGGCAAAAGATTGCCGTCACCGTCAGAGGTGACCAGGATGCCATCGCTCTGGCACAGACCAAGGACCTAGCCTATGTGGAGATTTTCTTCATCCGCAGCAACAAACTCATTGGGCGTGACTACATCCTGCTGGATGGCATCCACGATGAGACACCCCAGCAAATAATGACCAGCTTTGTCAAGCAATACTACACCACAGCTTCATCGATTCCACCACTGCTTCTGCTCCAGCACCCCGTTGATGAGCCAGCAGTCATCACCAGGTGGCTGACCAGCCAGAGAGGTGCTCCAGTCAAGTTACACGTGCCACGCCAGGGCGCCAAGAAGCAGCTAATAGACATAGTCGCTGAAAACGCCCACCAGGGGCTGGCTCTATACCAAGCCAAGCAATCGACAATAATCCAGTCCGCTCTTGCCCTGGAAGAGCTAAAGGAAAGGCTCGCTTTACCCAGCGTGCCCCTCCGCATAGAAGCCTATGACATCTCCAATATTCGAGGCAATCTGGCTACAGGCAGCATGGCTGTCCTCGATAAGGGCACACCGAAGCCGTCCCACTATCGCCGCTTCAAGATAAAAACAGTAGCCGGCATCGATGACTATGCCATGATACAGGAGGTGCTGAGACGCCGCTTCCACAGACACCTGGCTGACGAGGAAAAATGGGCGCCCGTGCCCGACCTCATCCTCATCGACGGCGGTAAAGGTCATCTCAATGCAGCTCTGGAAATAATGAAGGAGCTGGGCCTGGACTCCATACCCACCGCCAGCATAGCCAAAGAGAAAGAAGAGGTGTTCCTGCCCGGCAGACCAGAACCGCTTGACATCCCTCCCACATCCGCCGCTCTACACCTGCTCCAGAGGATTAGAGACGAAGCCCACCGCTTTGCCTTAGGCTACCATCAGAGATTACGCCACAAGGAAGGCATAACCTCGGCTCTCGATATCATCCCTGGCATCGGTCCCAAACGCAAAAAGGCATTGCTCAAGAGGTTCGGCTCGGTGCCTGCCATCAGGGAAGCTTCTTTGGAAGAACTGGCTGCCACCGAGGGCATGACCATGAAACTGGCAGAAAAGGTCAAAGAATACCTGTAACCTGCCGCTACTGGACCCTAGCCAGCTACGGCTGACGTCCTCAGACTGCTTCACCAAAACATCACACTAGGAACCGGGCAATAGTCTTGGCATTTCTCACCGCATAGGCTTCAGCGTCGTTGTTGAAATAAATATAGACTTTCTTCAGACCCCGCCCCAGTTCGACAATTTTCTCCGCCCATTGAGAAAGTTCCTCATCACTGTAGCAACTCCAGTACAGACCGGCACTGCCGTGAAAACGCACGTAGGCAAAGTCAGCCGTGGCTACCACGGGACAGGTAAAACCAGGCATATCAAAGACACACAGACCGACATTATACCGCTCCAGCATCTGGAAAACGCTGTCATCAAGCCATGACTCATGGCGGAATTCAAAGACATGGCAGTATTGAGCAGGCAAAATGGACAAGAATGCTTCCAGCCTTTTGTCATCGCGCTTCATATTAGGTGGCAGTTGATACAAAAGCGGTCCCAGCTTGTGTTGCAGAAAACCAGCACGCCCCAGGAAATTCTCAAGCGGCTCCTCGGCATCCTTCAGCCTCTTAATATGAGTAATAAAACGACTGACCTTAACGGCAAACACGAAGCTTTGGGACGAAGACTCCCGCCAGTTAACGAAAGCCTTCTCCGAGGGTAAATGGTAAAAGCTATTGTTTAACTCCACGGTGGAGAAATGCTGGGCATAGAAGTCCAGCCAGTTCGCTTTTGCCAGTCCTTCCGGATAAAAAAGTCCCCTCCAGTGTTCATAGTGCCAGCCGCTGGTCCCAATATAGTACTCAACCATCACTCCCCCTGACTGGACTGCACCCCGGCTTCTCCAGTATAATCAATCATATGAACTACCT
>DTZC01000075.1 GCA_012961565.1 Dehalococcoidia bacterium | reverse complement strand
TAAAGGCGTTTCAACGGAGGTAAGTAATGAAAGTAGTCGAGAAGAAGAGGACAAGAAGGGACGAAGTCGATGAGATAATAAGGGCTGAGGATAAATGGGAGCCCATTGGGCATACACCGATGCCCGAACTGCCTGATTTAAGAAACTGGGATATGAGGCTGCTGAAGACCTACAAGCCGTTCTACGCTCCCATGTGTGATTTGTGCTGCTTCTGTACCTATGGCAAGTGCGACCTGACTGGTGATAAGAGGGGTGCTTGTGGCATCGATATTTCTACTCAGCAGGCTAGAGTCGTCCTGTTAGCTTGCTGCATGGGTATGTCGGCTCATGGTGGACATGCCCGGCATGTGCTTCACTATTTGATTGAGAAATATGGCAGGGATTACAAGATAAATCTGGGTGACCAGGTAAACGTAGAGGCGCCACACATACGAACAGTTCTTGGGCTAAAGCCTGAGACCCTGGGTGACTTGGAGAAAGCCATGGAATATGTGGAGAGCCAGCTTATACACCTTATTTCCTCCTTACATACCGGGCAGGAGGGGTCTGCCCTTGATTATGAGTCTAAGGCGCTACACGCTTCTATGTTAGACCACGTTGCCATGGAAGTTGCCGATATAGCCCAGATTGCAGGTTTTGGCTATCCTGCCTCCGTAGCTGATACCCCGCTGGTTGGCTTGGGCTGGGGTGCAGTAGATAGAACAAAACCGGTGGTCCTTCTGATAGGGCACAACCCGGTTACCGCTATCCCCATTGTCGATTACCTGAATGCTAACGGTCTCCAGGATAAGGTAGAGGTTGCAGGTATTTGCTGCACCGCTCTTGAGGTGACCCGGTACAGCGATAAAGCCAGGGTAGTAGGTCCTCTCTCCCGCCAGCTTTTCTTTATCAGGTGTGGCATTGCCGATGTTATCGTCACTGACGAGCAGTGTATCAGGAC
Source organism: Dehalococcoidia bacterium (assembly GCA_012961565.1). GTDB lineage: Bacteria > Chloroflexota > Dehalococcoidia > GIF9 > UBA5629 > DTZC01. The sequence continues at coordinate 8,100 of DTZC01000075.1, read as the reverse complement.
AGATGTGCCTATCGAGGCGGCCAGGGCTGGTACGGCTCTGGTTGCCACTTCGGATAAGGTTTGTTATGGACTCGAAGATGTCAGCAAGCAGGAAGCCGATGAGATAGTCAGCAGCATGCTGAATCAGGGTAAACAGGTACTGATACTTGAACCGGAGAAGGCTGCTGAGGTGGCAGTTAGAGTAGCTCTGGAGCTGGCACCGAAGAGGAACAAGGTGCTGACCAAGCCGGAAGAAATACCAGATTTGGCTAAAGACCATCGACTATGTAATATGTGCAGTCAGGTCTGTCCCAATTTACTGCCGGTCGGTGATGCCATCGAGGCAGCCAAGAATGGCGACCTGCAGCCGTTGGTGGACGTATTTAACAGGTGCATCGGCTGTGGCAAGTGTGACCAGGAGTGCCCTCGCCATGTGCCTATCATCAAAATGATGCAGGCTGCAGCTAGCTGGGAAACTTGGAAGATACGGGCCGGGCGAGGTCCAGTAATGGACACCGAGATAAGAAAGGTGGGAGCGCCCATCGTTTTGGGCACCATACCTGGGGTGATTGCCATTGTTGGCTGCTCCAACTTCCCTGAGGAGATTGACGAAGTGGCTGAGATAGCCGAGGAGTTTGCCAAAAGGAAATACATTGTGGTGCTCAGCGGCTGCTCCGCTATGGTAGCCGGGATGAGGAAGGACAAGGAAGGGAAGACTCTTTATGAGAAATATCCACCTGAGTTCGACGCTGGCTGCATTATCAATGTCGGCTCTTGTGTGTCTAATGCACACATCACCGGTGCGGCCATGAAGATTGCTAACATCTTTGCCACGCTACCGTTGAGGGGTAACTACGAGGTTATAGCCGACTACGTTTTGAATCGTGTTGGTGCCTGTGGTCTCGCCTGGGGAGCCTATTCTCAGAAAGCAGCATCCATCGCCACGGGCTGTAACCGGCTGGGAATCCCGGTAGTCGTCGGCCCTCACTCCTCCAAGTACCGAAGGCTCTACATGAGCCGCAAGGAAGAGGATGATTGGACGGTCATGGATGGCAGGGAAAAGAAACTGGTGGATACGCAGGAACCATCGCCGGAGCATCTGATTACTGTGGTGGAGTCCAAGGAAAGAGCCATAGTTACCATGGCTAAGCTGTGCATCAGAAAGAACGACACCCCTCAGGGACGGCAGATAAAACTCACGCACTATATCAGCCTGCATAAACAGTACTTGGGGACTTTGCCTGATGACCTCCATCTCTTCATCAGGAGAGCTTCAGATATACCCATATTCTTTAAGAAAGAAGTTATGCCATATCTGGAGAAGGTGGGGTGGCAGGAGAAGCCGGTTTTGAGCTTGCCTACCTTGGTCGGGACTTATCCCTCGGAGGTGCCTATCGATGCCGTCGTTCACTAGTAGCCAGAAAGCACTGCAGTAGGTGGATAGAAATATGCGTATTTTGATTGCTACGCAGGGTCATTATGGTCAGAGAATTGCTGACAACATACGGGGGTATGGTCCGGCTGAGTGGAAGGTCTATACTTACAGCTTTCCACAGGAGCTGCCAGCTATTATCGATGATGCTGATGAGTTCCTGTCTCAGGAATTACCAGGCGCTGACCTGCTCATAGCCTTAGGTGAGCATCAGGGAGTAGCCCAGATGATTCCAGACATAGTGGAGAGAAGTGGTGCTAAAGCGGTTATTGCGCCAGCAGATAACCGCGCTTGGTTGCCACCGGGTCTAGCCAAACAGATTCAGCGGAAGCTGAGTTCAATGGGCGTTGATATGGTCTATCCCGTCCCCTTTTGCACATTGACGGAAAAGGACAGTCAGAACCAGTATATTCGTGAATTTGCCAGGTACTTTGGCAAGCCAGAAATGGAGGTAGAGCTGGATAGAGACAAGATAAAACGGGTGGTGGTTGTCAGGGGTACACCTTGTGGTTGTTCTCCCTACGTGGCTGATGGGCTGGTCGGCGTCTGGGAAAGGGACGCTGTGGAGAAGGCAGGGTTGCTGCACCACCAGTATCCATGTTTGGCAACGATGGTGATGGACCAGGAATTCGAGGATACCTTGATGCACCGTGCCGGGCTGATGACCAAATTGGCAGTGGAGAAGGCCATTAAACCTGCGAAAGTAGTCTGATTAAGGAGGATATATCATGACTGTGACTTTACCGTATCATCGGGTGAACGTACTGACCGGCACAAAAGCAGCTCGAATTATCGAAGATGCTGGCGAGTACGCTCACCTAATCAAGCGTGCCAGAAGACCTCTCTTGGTGCTCGGTTCCTGGTCTTTGACCACGGTACTGGGGGGCAGGCAGCTTATAGAGTATGGAGTGGATATCGCTAAAGCCCTTGATATTCCGATATGTGCCACAGCTCATACCAAGAAGAAGTTGCTGGAGCTGGATGTGGAGCCTGCTAGTAGCTATGACATTATAGAGATACTCAACCATCTCAAAGATCCCGAATGGCGGGGGGTGAGGAAGGAAGGCAACCACGACTTGGTAATGTTTCTCGGCTTCAGGACTGACCTCGGTGAGCAGGGGCTGTCGACACTTAAGCACTACGCACCGCACCTCAAAACGATGACTTTGTGCAAGTATTATTATCCTCATGCCAGCTACTCCCTTCCAAATTATAGAAAAGACGAGCAATGGAAGGAGTTTCTGGATAATCTGATAGCTAATCTAAAGGAGAAGGAGGCGTAAAATGGCAGGAATTTTTCCAGTTGATGTCGGCCCTCAATATGAAGGCGAGGTAATCAGAAAAGCTGACCTATATGTTGAGTTCGGTGGACCAAATGTGAAAAGCAAGTTCGAGCTGGTGACACTGAGGGGTGCGGACGAAGTTGAGGATCAGAAAATTGAAACCATAGGTCCCGATATTAAAGATATGAAAGAGGGGGGCAGTTACCCCTTGGCTCTGATGATTGACGTCGCCGGTGAAAAGCTGGAGAAAGATATGGAGCCGGTTCTGGAGCGCAGGATACACCTCTATACCAACTATATAGAGGGCTTGTATCACATGAACCAGAGGCAGGATATATGGATAAGGCTGAATAAAGATTCCTTTAATAAGGGACTTAACTCGCTTGAGGAGATTGGCAAGATACTGATTTTCCTCTATACCTCTGAGATAGATATTATTGAGAAAATCGCTATAACTTTTGTCACCGATGAGAAAAAGGTGGAAGAGCTTCTGGCTGATGCTGTGAAGATTTACGATGAGAGGGATGAGAAAGCCAGAGGTTTGAAGGAAGAGGATGTAGAGGAATTCTATAGCTGTGCCCTGTGCCAGAGTTTCGCCCCGACTCATATCTGTGCCATAACTCCAGAGAGAATCGCTAACTGCGGAGCCATAAACTGGTTCGACGGCAAAGCGGCTTACAAGCTGGATCCTGAGGGACCGGTGCAGGAGGTGAAGAAGGGCGATTTATTAGACCCAATAAGGGGTGAGTACACGGGAACCAATCAATTAGCGGCAGAGAAGTCAATGGGAGCCTACACCCGTGTTTATTTGCACAGTGCCTTTGAGTACCCGCATACCTCCTGTGGTTGCTTCCAGGCTATTTGGTTCTATATCCCTGAGGTCGATGCTTTTGGTCTTGTCCATCGTGATTTCGCCGGCCCCACCGTCGTCGGTGTGCCCTTCTCTACCATGGCGGCAGATACTAGCGGTGGCAGGCAGGTGGAGGGCTTTCTAGGTTTAGCACTGGAGTACCTCAGGTCACCTAAGTTTCTGCAGGCTGATGGCGGACTGAAGCGGTGCGTATGGATGCCCAAAGAGATAAAGGAGAGGTATAAGGATGCTATACCCCCTGACCTGTATGACAAGATAGCTACCGAGGAGGATGTTCAGAACGTTGATGAGCTGGTCGAGTTTCTGGACCGGGTAGAACATCCCTGGGTGAAGGGGGAGGTGGAACTCCCCATTTAACACGTGCCAGGAGGACTTGAATGCCGTTAAAAGGAACTGATGTTGTAAAGAAGCTCCCGGAAGGAGGGAAAAAGAACTGCCGGGAATGCGGCTTCCCTACCTGTTTTGCCTTTGCTATGAAGTTGGCTGGTGGAGGCGTTTCACTGGATAAGTGCCCTTATATTTCCTCTGATGTCCGGGTTGAACTGGAGGATGCTCTGGCACCACCTGTCAGGCTGGTAACCGTAGGGACTGGAGAAAATGCCCTTCAAATTGGCAATGAGGAAGTGGTTTACCGGCATGAAAAGACCTTTGTTCACCAGCCAGGTATTGCCCTGCTTATCTCAGATGCCGAGGCTGAAGCGAAAATCGATAAGAAGCTGAAGAAAATCAAGGAACTACAGTTTCCCTGGGTAGGATTGACCCTGAAGGCTGACCTTGTGGCACTGCAGTTTGAATCAGGTGACAGAGCGAAATATGAGGCGCTAGTAAAAAAGGTCTGTAATTCCAGTGAACTGGGTATGGTTTTGATTTCCGAGGATGCTGACATCTTGCTCTCTGCACTTAAGCTTTGCGGCGACAGGCGACCGTTACTCTATCCTGTGACCCAAGATAACTTGGATAAGGTGATTGCTGGTATAAAAGACTCGCCTGTGCCGGTGGCAGTTAAAGCGGACAGTGTGGAACAACTGGTGCCGCTTACTACCAAGCTGAAAGATGCTGAGATCGAGGAGATAGTCCTTGACCCTGGCTCCAGAAATATGCTCGATGCCATACGAGACCAGACGCTGATTCGCAGGGCGGCTTTGAAACAGAACTTCAGACCGCTGGGCTACCCTACTATTGGCTTCCCCTGCTTTATGGCTAAGGATGAAATCAGGCAGGTCCTGCTTGCTGCCATGTTCGTGATTAAGTATCCCGGCATTATCGTCCTCTCCGACTTCGACCAGTACTCACTGTTGCCATTGCTGGTGCAAAGGCTCAATATCTATACCGACCCGCGCATCCCGATGTCTGTGGAACAGAAGGTCTATGAGATAGGCGAACCAAGTGATGAATCACCAGTATTGGTCACCAGCAACTGGGCGCTGACTTACTTCATCGTGGCGTCGGAAATCGAGGGTAGTAGAGTGCCATCGTGGTTGTGCGTTAAGGATACTGAAGGGCTTGGAGTTCTCACCGGCTGGGCGGCTGGCAAGTTTTCTGGCGACTCAATTGGTCCGTTCATCAAGAAGTCTGGCATCGAAGACAAGGTAAGGCACAAGAAGCTGATTATCCCCGGTAAAGTGGCTCGAATTAAAGGTGAGCTGGAAGAAGCCTTGCCTGATTGGGAAATCATTGTCGGACCCAGGGAAGCCAGCGAGATACCGGCTTATTTACCCGGCCTTGTGAAGAAGTGGAAGAATTAAGGAAAGAACTGGCAGATATCCTGCTCGCAGACAGGAAGGATAGACGCCATCTAATTGCCCTTCTTCAGAAAGTCCAGCAAAAGCTTGGTTATCTTTCCCGAGAGGCGATGCTGGCAATTGCTGACTATCTGAAGATTCCAGAGAGCACAGTGTACGGTATTGCCACATTTTACAATCAGTTCCGCTTCGTCCCTTTGGGTAAATACCCGGTGAAGATTTGCATGGGCACAGCCTGTCACTTGGCTGGAGGTGCACTGGTGCTTGAGGCCATGGCTAGGGAACTTGATATCGAGGTCGGTGGTATTACACCTGACCATGAGTTCAGCTTGGAAAGGGTAGCCTGTGTTGGCTGCTGCGCCTTGGCTCCAGTAGTGGTAATCGGAGATACCGTCTATCCTAGGATGACACCCCCCAAGGTGGAAGAGCTATTGGTGACCATTAAGCCAGCTAGCAAAAAGGCGGCAAAATAGCGGCGGGAGAGCCTCTGGCGACACCTTTTGTCAGCTCCTGGCTGGTCTGGAGTGTGGCTAATTGCTCTGAAGAGATAAGAATTCATTATGACCTTTGAGGAAATTCAAAAGGAGGCAAAGGCAGACTGGGATTCCCTTTATCATGGTCGGGCGCCACACATCCTTATCGGTACAGCCACCTGTGGTAGGGCTGCGGGTGCCATGCCGGTTGTCGAAGCCTTCAATGAAGAATTGGCAAGGAGGAATGTTCAGGCTAGGGTAACCGAGGTCGGCTGTATCGGGCTTTGCTCCTTGGAGCCGCTGGTCATCGTCGTTAAGCCAGATTCCTTCGCAGTCTGTTACCACAATGTCACTCCTCAAATGGTGCCCACTCTTGTTGAAAGTTATATCCAGAATGATGACCCCTGCCTCGACTTGGCTTTGGGCACGGTGGAAGCGGTTGAAGGTGAGGCAGTGTATATTCCGGAGCTCTCCCGGTTTGAGCATGAACATCGGCTGCTCATGCGTAACTGTGGCTATATCGACCCTGTCAATGTTAACCATTACATTGCTAATGGTGGCTATACCAGTCTGGTGAAGGCCTTGCAGATGGAGCCAGCAGCTATAGTGGAGGAAATAAAGAAGTCGGGGCTCAGGGGACGGGGCGGCGCTGGTTTCCCCACCGGCAGGAAATGGGAGCTTTGCCGCAGAACACCCGTCCAGCCCAAATATGTTATCTGCAATGCCGATGAAGGCGACCCCGGAGCTTTCATGGACCGCATTGTCCTGGAGAGCGACCCGCAGCAGGTCATAGAGGGGATGATTATTGCCGCCTACGCCATTGGGGCTACAGAGGGGTTTGTCTATATTCGGGCTGAGTATCCTCTGGCTATTGAGCGGCTCACCGTTGCTCTGGAGCAGGCAAGGAGGTTGAACCTGCTGGGTGACAACATCTTGGGCAGCGGTTTCAGCTTCGATATAGAGATAGTTCAGGGAGCCGGCGCCTTTGTTACCGGTGAGTCAACCGCTTTGATGTATGCCATCGAGGGAAAGCGGAGTATGCCCAGAGCCAGACCACCGCGCTCGGTGAAAGCCGGACTGTGGGGTAAGCCCACGGTCCTGAACAATGTCAAGACTTATGCTTACGTTCCTTTAATACTGTCCCGGGGAGCAGACTGGTTTTCCGGCATCGGCACTGAAAACAGCAAGGGTACTGCAGTGTTCGCATTGGCGGGGAAGCTGGTTAATACTGGCCTGGCGGAGGTTGCTATGGGAACAACTCTGCGTCAGCTTATCTTCGATATCGGTGGTGGCATTCGCGGTAGTAAGAAGTTCAAAGCGGTGCAAATCGGTGGACCCTCCGGCGGCTGTCTGCCCGAAGAGATGCTGGATACGCCGGTGGACTTTGATTCGCTTCGCAGGGCCGGTGCCATAATGGGCTCCGGCGGCGTGATTGCTATGGACGAGGACAACTGCATGGTGGATACGGCAAAGTTCTTTCTTGACTTCTCGCAGAGAGAGTCCTGCGGCAAATGCTCAACCTGCCGGCTGGGCACCAAACAGATGCTGGATATACTGGAGGACATTACTGCTGGCAGGGGCAGGATTGAGGATATAGATTTGTTGATTGAGCTGGCGGAGGATATAAAGGATGGTTCGCTGTGTGGCTTGGGTAGGACTGCACCTAACCCTGTGTTGACCACTATCCGCTATTTTCGTGATGAGTATGAGGCTCACATTGTGGAGAAGCGGTGCCCGGCACTGGTATGTAAGGAGCTTATTGCCTATTATATTCTCCCCGAGAAGTGCGAGCGGGGCTGCGAACACTGTGTGCTGGTTTGCCCGGTGGAAGCAATTAGTACCACTGAGAAAGGGATAAAGGTGATCGACCAGGCTAAGTGCTCCAAATGCGGCAGTTGCCAGCTCGTCTGCCCGCCCGAGTACAACGCCGTCATTCGCCTTTCCCCACCCGATTCGGTACCAGCTCGCCGGGTTGAAAAATCTGGGTAGCCAAGTCACTCCACATTTATATTTTGCTCTTTGATAGAAACAAGCCTGATGTTCAAATGCTGGGTGACGAAAAAAACGCCTCCGCGCCAGGGCAGCAGCGAACTTGGAATTGCCTACATTTCACTCGTCGTGACAATCAGTGAGCATTCTGGACTATAATAAGCGTAGCTATGTGGGACTCGGAGAAAAGGACGGTAATCGAGGCAGCTAGGGAGATTGCCAGTAAAGAGCTGGTATCAGGCACGGCGGGAAATGTGAGCCTGCGGCTCAGGGTCTCCGGTGGGCGGGAGCTGGTAGCTATTACTCCCAGCGGGCGTCACTACGATTCACT
>DTZC01000074.1 GCA_012961565.1 Dehalococcoidia bacterium | reverse complement strand
TGTCCCCGCTGACAAATTGGAAGAAGCAGCGGCTGACATGGCAGCCATTTTGGCAACTAAAAGTCCGCTGACGGTGAAGGAAATGAAGAGGCTGGTAAACAAAGGACTGGAAACCAATCTCGATGCCGGTCTGGAAATGGAGGGGCAGGCTTGTGTGCTCCATGCCAGCAGCCGGGACGCCCAAGAAGGGCTAAGAGCATTTGTAGAGAAAAGGGAACCCAAATGGTGAAGCTGGCTATTGCTCTTCAGTTATAGCTCTGACGAAAGGGGGAATTATGAACTTCGACTATTCTGAAACTCAACAGCAAATCAGGAGCTTGGTTAGAGAATTCGTTATAAACGAGGTCGCCCCTGGCGCCGAACACCGAGACAGGACCGAGGAGTTTGACTATGGTCTGTGGAAAAAACTCGGTGAACTGGGTATCATCGGCATAAACCTCCCCGAAGAAGTTGGCGGCAGTGGCGGTGACTTCCTCTCTTTCAATTTGGCAGTGGAAGAGATATCACGGGTTGACCTGTCTCTGGGAGTTACCCTGCTGGTGGCAGAAGGCGCTGCAAGGATAGTATTACCCGAAGCTCTAGAGAGTAAGCCTGCCTGGAAGGATAAGTATATCAGGCCTATAGTCAGAGGGGAAGCCTTTGGAGCCATGGGTATCACTGAACCGGAGGCTGGAAGCGATACCGCCAATATCCAGACCTATGCTGTGTTAGATGGTGATGAATGGGTTATTAACGGTAGCAAAGCTTTTATTACCAACGCTGGGTTGAAAAACTGCCTCTTCGTGGCTGCAGTGTTGCTCACTGATAGAGCTAAGAGGGAATTTAGCGTTATACTGGTACCCACTGGTACCCCAGGCTATACTATGGAGCCCAAGTACCGCAAGATGTCGTGGCGGTCTTCTGATACCAGGGAGCTCCATTTTGACGATTGCCGAGTCCCCGCTGAAAATCTCGTTGGTAAGAGAGGAGAAGGACGTGGAAGAGTGGTGGTGGCTGTTTTCAGCAAGCTACGCATAGTTAGTGGCTCCAGTGCGCTCGGTCTGCATCAAGGCTGCATAGACGAATCGCTGAAATATGCCAAGGAGAGGATGGCTTTTGGCAGACCAATTGGCAAGAATCAGTATGTTCAAGGAATGTTGTGCGAGATGGTTCTTGAGGCTGAGATGGGACGACTGCTCCGCGACAAGGCAGCTACCTTGGCTGACCAGGTCAAAGAAGGTGAAGTAGCTTCAATGTACCTGGCCTCGTTGGTGAAATGGTTCTGCTGTGATGCTGCAAATAGAGCGGCTTATTCTGCAGTCCAGATACATGGCGGTCTTGGCATTATGGACGAATGCCCGGTCTCCCGGTACTACCGCGATGCCAGGGTATGGACCATCGGCGACGGGACCGCTGAAATTCAGAAGCTAATCGTGGCTCGAGAGCTTGGTCTGTAATACCAGAAATGGCCGGCTTAATTAAACATAAATGGAAAGAGTGACAGCGATATGGCTAATGGAGTTGCGGTAATAGGTATAGCTCAAACCAAGTATGTGGCAGTCAACCGAAGTGCCCTGACTGATATCATTTTTGAGACGAGCACTAGGGCTTTGGAAGATGCTCGGCTGGAGATAAGTGAAATTGAGAGCATAACTTTGGCAGCCCATGATATGGTTGATGGCAGAGCCATAACCAGCATGTTAACAGCGCCACCAGCCGGCGCTTATCTAAAAGATGAAATTCGGGTAGCAGACGACGGTGCTTTTGCTGTGGCGCTAGGTTGTCTGAGAATATTGAGCGGTGAGTTTTCTACATCACTTGTGGTAAGCTGAGCCTCTTCCAATACAAGATGAGCCTGGAGGATGTATCGATTTCTAACACGAGATGAGACTGAAGCAGGCAACTCATTTATGATTGGGACATGCAACTGACCATGAATGACGGAAGACTTCAAACAGTAGAACAGGTCAAGCAGTTTTTAGCGGGGAGCGAGGCACTGGATTTTAGAGGGGTATCGGTTGGGGAAAGATACCAGTGGATACAGACAATGCTGGCACGGTTCAAATACTTTCAGCTTAAAAGAGCTGAAAAAGGAGTGATTTGGCGGTAAATAGAGAAAGTGGGCGGCTATTCCCGGGCACAGGTAGCAAGATTGATACGAGAATACAAGCAAAGGGGCAATTGAGGAAGGCACAATACAGAAGGCACCGGTTTCCCAGAAGCTATACTGTAACAGACATCGCCTTATTAGCCAGGACTGATGAACTGCATGACTATCTGAGTGGTCCAGCCACTAAAAAGATTATGGAGCGGGAATTGGAAATTTACGGGCATCTGGAGTTCAGGAATATCTCCCGGATATCTATTGCCCACCTCTACAATCTGCGGCGTAGTCTTCTCTATCGGAATATCACCAAACGATATACCAGGACCAAACCGGCAGTGGTGAAGATTGGCGAGCGGGCAAGACCTGATCCGGGAGGAAGTGCCGGTTATATCAGAGTGACACTGTTCACCAGGGAGACTTAAGTGGTGAGAAGGGGGTGTATCATATCAATGCCGTGGATGAGGTTACACAATGGGAGATTGTGGCCTCTGTGGAAAAGATAGCGGAGAGTTACCTGATGCCAGTCCTGGAAAGCATCTCCAGAGGGACAGAACGAGTTGCCTGAAGCCGCTGTCTTTCTGCATACCACAGTGTCCCCCGGCAAAGAAAGACAGCTAGAAGAAGAGAAATCGTGTCCTTACCTCTCCAGGCTCATTTTTCGATTAGAAAAGACTACAAATCAAATCGTATATGGTGATTTTATATGTATAAATTCGAACGTCCAGTCTCACCCTCTAGCAGACTCACCAAGGCTGGAAAGTAAGGGCTTGTTATTTGTCAAATTGAGTGCGATATTTGAACCTACCGCTTTCGAAGTCCTGTTATCCCAGACAGGGGTGGCAGGTTTGGTCTTAAGGCAGGTACTATGGGGGTGTTTCTCCTTTGCGGCGTTGCTCTCTGAGGAAGTCCTCTACTTCCTTGATGATTCTGTCGGCACCTTCGGGCGGTTCTCTAAGTGCGGTTCCCTCCAGTTCATATTCCTGTTCCAACTTGTGGACATACGCCCTTAAATCTTTGCTTTGGGCTAGAAACTGGTCCAGCATGTCCCGCAAATATTCGCCGGCTTTCTCAAGCTCCTCCAAATCGAGGTCAATTCCCAGCAGTTCGGCAAGCTTCTTTACAAGGCTGTAACAGACCATGGGATTGGTTTCGACGCGGACATAGAACGGTGCATGTCCCCAGAGACTGATGGCTTGGATACCTCTGTCAGCGCAGTCAGTGAGCAGTAAACCGTGTAAACTACTTGGTCCTTGATAGACTATCGGTTCAATCTGGTGTTCCTCGAGTGTCCGTGTCAAATGGCGTTGGTTAACCACGCCGGATATTCTTGGTTCCTTGGTATGGGGAACTCGGTCATAAAGCCCACCCAGTGTGTATATTCTATGTACGTTGAGCTGGTCAGCCAGGTTTAAGATGAGACTGACAAATTTGTGCCAGTGCAGCTGGGGCTCAACACCATGGAGCAGGACCAGGTCCTGTGCAGTAGAGTGGCTCTGCCAGTAGAAGAA
>DTZC01000073.1 GCA_012961565.1 Dehalococcoidia bacterium | reverse complement strand
TGCTGTCTATCTTCTCACCGGTAGTCCCGGCGTGGGGAAGACCACACTTATCCGGAAGGCAATAGCTGAGGCAAAGGTCAAAGCAGGCGGTTTTTATACCGAGGAGATTAGAAGCGGTGGGGTGAGGCAGGGTTTCAGGATTGTTACCCTGGATGGACACGAGACTATATTAGCACACGTCGATTTTCCGGGCAACTACCGGGTAGCCAAGTACGGCGTCAGCATTCAGAACTTGGACAGGGTTGGTGTTGCTGCCATTACTCAAGCCATTGAAGAGTGTGATTTGATAGTCATCGATGAAATTGGCAAGATGGAGCTGTTCTCGCCCCGGTTCAAAGATGCCGTGCTAAAGGCCATAGAGAGCACCAAGAGAGTCCTGGGCACCATAATGTTGAGCCCAAACCCCTTCGCCGACGAAATAAAGCGCCACCCCAAAGTGAAGGTAGTCCAGGTCAGCCGGAGTAATCACAACCAGATGCTGCAACAGGTGATAAGTTGGCTGAAGAGCGGGAGGTAACGCTTATGGCATCGGGTCGAAGTATAGCTGATATCAGGCGTGAAATTGATAGGATGATTGAAGACCGCCGAGCCACAAGGCTGATCAATCCAGTATTGACGTTGTTCTACCTGAAGGAATTCCAGCGAACAGGGAATCGCACCGTTGAATTTGCTGTAGTAAAGCAAGGCTATGAAGATACTGTATGTGACCTTATTAAGTATCACCTACACCACAATTTTAACGTCGGCGGTCAATTCAATGATAGCTATCTGCATCGATTAGCCTCAAGGCATCAGGTCTTAGAGCAAGTGAGAGGTAAAGATTTTGCCATTGTTGCAGCTCTTGCTGAAAACGCGCAGTCTTTAGTCCCTTATATCACCAATAGAATGACTGAACATCTCACAAAGAAGCTATTTAATGTAACAAAGCTTTACCGGGTAGTCCAAAGTAAATCTCGAGCCGAGGTGTGCCAAATCTTGGATGACCCAACGAGCAGAAAACTTCGTCAGTTCCTAGAAAGTGGATTTCAGCGGAGTTCAGCCAGCTTTCTCAGCATCGCTTACGAGTTCGAAATCTGTATGTTTGCTATACTGAAAGTGCTTCTAGCAAAATTCGGCTGTAAAGTTTATCGGGATAGCAAGACCTATTCGAGCGACAAAGGCACTGATTTAGGAACAAACTTTGGGGTTGTTTATCAGGTTAAAAAGAAATGCATCGCTACCGACGAAGCGTTTATTTCGTTGCTAAACGAGCTGCTTGTGAATTTTGCCGATGGTCGAATACAAGGAGGCAACGTGTTCGTAATCGTTGAAGATATAGATGGCAGATTAAGAAAGCGCTTGCAAGCCGAGCACATTAATTGCCTCACTCGGAAAGGGATAACCGATTTTCTAGACAAGTTCGACGCTGATGAAAAATGGGAAATCCTTAAGCAAATTGCCAGGGAGTTCGGACGGGAGCTTATGAGTGATGTCTGTCGGTCTTGCAAAAAGCCTGGGCACGATGCCTGCCCCTACTCGCCTACAAAAATTTAGAGTCGGGCAGCGATAATATGATATGAGAGGTACCAAGGTCGGCGACACAGGCGGTTAATAAGACCGAAAGCAGTCATTTGTGTGGGGAAATATTGTGATTGCGTTGCTCTAGAAAGAGATGCTAAGGGCAAGGTGATGGGGTCGAACATAATGATGAGGTTGATAGCGTAATGGAAGCAGGTGTGTTTGTACCAAGCTAGACGACCATATGGGTTCTATCTAAGCGACCTCACAGAAGAGGAATGAAGATAACCCTTAAGCCAATAAGCAGCATTGACAGTAATGTGCTGGAAGAGCTGAGAAGGAGACTGGCACAAGCCTTTGGCTGCTCGGTAAAGATAATGCCAGGAATCGATAGCCTTGACCAGTCCTATGATTCGAGACGGGGACAGTACCTGGCTGCAGCACTGCTGGCTAAGCTCAAAGCGTTAGGTGTGGCGAAGGACGAGAAGGTCTTGGGACTGGTTGACGTTGACCTTTATGCTCCCGGGTTAAACTTCGTTTTCGGTCAGGCTGACCCTGCCGCGGGGATAGCTATTGTCTCACTGCGCCGTTTGAGGCAGGAATTTTATGGGCTACCGCCAGATGCCCCCCTTTTTTTGGATAGAGCTACCAAGGAAGCGGTCCACGAACTGGGACATACGTGGAGCTTGGGGCATTGCCCGAATGTAAAATGCGTGATGCATTTCTCCAACAGTCTGGCTGATACTGACCGAAAACAAGCTACATTCTGTAGCCAGTGTTGTCCTAAGCTGATAAAATGATGGCGTTTATCGTCTTATGCCGAGGCCGCTAGGGAAAGTGCCAGAAACCTCGCTGACTTCTGCAGATGATAAAAATGAACTTGGAGGTAAGAACAGATGAGAAAAGTAGCTGTAGTCGGTGTTGGGATGACCAAATTCAGCGGCAAGCAGGACAAAACAGCAGTTGAGCTGTTTGCTGAAGCCGCCGTAGATGCCATAAATGAGTCAGGCTTAAAGCCTGCAAACATCCAGGCTTTGTTCTTGGGCAACGCCCTAGGGGACTTCGCCGAAGGGCAGGCACAGCTACAAGCCTTTGTGGCTGATTACATCGGCGCTCCTTTCATACCTGCCAACAGGTATGAAAATGCCTGTGCTTCGTCCAGTGCTGCATTCCGTGATGCCTTTATGTGGGTAGCTTCAGGATTCTACGATATAGTACTTGTTGGGGGGGCTGAGACAGCGGCCAAGATGGGAACGCCTTTAGCCACCCGCACCTTTGCCATGGCTAGTGACAGCCGCTATGAATACCCCTGTGGAATCACTTTCCCCGGTGTTTTCGCCTTGCTGGCACATCTTTACGCCAGGAAGTATAACGTGCCACTAGAAAAGCTCAAGTACCAGATGGCCCTGGTCTCGGTCAATTCGCACTATTATGGTGCTCGCAATCCCAAAGCCCAGTTCCAGAAGGAGATAACCGTAGATGATGTGCTCAGCAGCTTTATGGTGTGCCAGCCATTGCAGCTCTATGACTGCTGCCCTTTCTCTGATGGAGGCTCAGCAGTCGTCCTAGCCTGCGAAGAAAAGGCAAGGAAGCTGACTGACAAGCCAGTCTATGTTGCCGGCGTGGGACAAGCCTCAGCCGGCAACCTGATGAGCCAGAAAGACTATCTGCCAAGGTTGAGGTCTAGGGAGCTATCTGCCGAGCAAGCCTACAGGATGGCTGGGCTGACCCCTAAGGATATAGATGTCATTGAGCTCCACGATTGCTTTAGTATAGCTACACTGATTGCGCTGGAGTGCCTTGGCTTCTTTGAATACGGGAAGTCGGGCGAGGCTGTGGAGAAGGGTGAGACCAAGGTCGGTGGCAAAATAGCTGTCAATCCATCTGGCGGTCTGAAATCCAAAGGACATCCCATTGGTGCTACTGGCACTGCTCAGGTCTATGAGATAGTCAGGCAGCTCAGGGGTGAATGCGGCGAGCGGCAGGTGGACGGAGCTAAAATCGGTATGACCGACACACTAGGCGGTGACGGCGGCACGCTTTGCAATATCATCCTGAAGAGAGGATGGTAGTGGCGACAGGTGCAATTTCTCAGGAGGTTAGAAGTGGAACTTAAGCTCAGTTTCAAAGACTATAATGAGGCACTTAAGCAGAACAAGTTGCTGGGGCTGAGGTGCAAACAGTGCAATGCCATCACTGTGCCACCTAAAATAGCCTGCGGAGGGTGTGCCAGCACCGATATGGATATCGTCCAGTTAAGCGGCAAGGGCAGTATTCAGACCTTTACCACCGTGTTTGTCCCGCCTGAAGGGCGTGAGCCGGAAGCGCCGTACATCATTGTCTTAGTGGAACTGGACGAGGGTCCCTGGTTGATGGGCAATCTGGTAGGTGTTGACCCCAATAAAGTGACCATGGAGATAGTAGGCAAGAGAGTGATGATGGGGCATGCGGTGTTTCCTGGGGACAAGTATTCTGCTGGCGAGGAAGCCCGCCCGGTCTTCAGCCTAGAGGCTTGAGCCGGTCTACCCTATCGTAAAGCAGATACTCCCTTAGACTCGGGCGGGAATCAAGACTAGCTTCGTTTTAATTGGCGTGGTCTCAATAGGCATTAAGTTGTGGTTTGCCGGTGGGACTACAAGCCCACGGCTTGTATCTGCTAGTTCAGGAACTGCTGAAACAAAAAGTGGCTAAACAACCGGCTCTAGTAAAGGCGTTGCTGAAACCGGAGACCTATCCCCACCGTCCCCGGCAGATAGAGTTAGTGCAGACTCAGATGTCATTTCTATTTCTCACCGGTGACTACGTGTACAAGGTCAAAAAGCCGGTTGATTTGGGTTATCTGGATTATACAACGCTGGAAAAACGCCGCTTCTTCTGTCACCAGGAAATAGAACTCAACAGGCGACTTTGTCCCCAAATCTATCTGGAGGTTGTGCCCATAACTCGAATTGGCAGGCAATTTCATCTCGATGGGGAAGGTGAGGTAGTGGAATATGCGGTAAAGATGCGGCAGCTCCCCAGGGAGCGGATGATGGACAATCTGCTAACCCAGAATCAGGTGACCGAGGAAATGGTGGTGAGGGTGGCGGAGAAGCTAGCAGCCTTTCATGCTGAAGCTGAGACAAACCCTGATATAGGCACCTTTGGCAGACCAAATGCTATTGGAATAAACACCGAGGAGAATTTCACCCAGACCGAGAAGTATATAGGTATATCTATCTCCGTCTCTAAATATCACCGCATCAAGACTTATACTGATAACTTCCTCAAGCTGAATGAATCGCTACTCCAGCGGCGGGTGCAAAACGGCAGGATAAAGGATTGTCACGGTGACCTGCACGCTGCCCATGTCTGTATCAGCGATGATATTTATATCTATGATTGCATTGAGTTCAATGACCGTTTCAGATACGGGGATGTCGCCTCTGAAGTTGCCTTCCTAGCTATGGACCTGGATCGTTATTGCAGAGGCGACCTTTCTAAAGCTTTTGTAGATGCCTACGTAGTGACAAGCGGCGACAATGAGCTGTTTCGATTGCTGAATTTCTACAAGTGTTACCGTGCCTATGTTCGGGGCAAAGTAGCTAGTTTCATGCTGGATGACCCCTACATACCAGACAAAGGGGCAGCCCTGGCTGCAGCCTGTGGCTATTTCAACCTGGCTTACCGCTATACTAGGGAAAAACCTGTGCTAATTATTATGGCGGGCTTGGTTGGTACTGGCAAGACCAGCGTGGCTGAGGCCCTGGGTCGGAGTCTGGGGATTACTGTTATCTCCTCGGACATAGTAAGGAAAAGGTTAGCCGGTATTTCAGCAACAGAGCATCACTTTGAACAATATGGAGGTGGTATTTACTCCGAGGAATTCTCTAGAAAGACGTACGATGCAATGTTCGTTCAGGCTAGAGAGCTCTTATCTCAGGGGCAATCGGTGATACTGGATGCCTCGTTCAGAAAGCGGGGTGATAGGCTGCAAGCCAGAAGCCTGGCTGAGGAGACAAACGCCGATTTTGCAGTGGTCGAGTGCACTCTGAGTAAGGAAATGGTAAAAAGCCGGCTGGAACGGAGGTTACAGGAAGGTACAGTCTCTGATGGACGCTGGGAGATCTTTGAACAACAAAAACGAGACTTCGATAAAATCACTGAGTTTCCCGCCGAGAACCACCTGATACTTGACACGTCCCAGTCAATGAGTAATATTGTGAGCATAATCACGGAGAGGATATTCTAGTCCTGCCTGAACCAGCTTTGAACAGCAGTGAGCACGTGGGGAGAAAACAGATTGCGACTCTATAGAGGGTAAATAATGGACTACGACATCAAAGACAAATCGTTGGCTGAGCGCGGCAGACTGCGCATTGAGTGGGCCAGCCGAGAGATGCCAGTACTAGACCTAATTAAGCAGAGGTTTAGCGAAGAGAAGCCTCTGAGCGGGATCCGCATCTCTGCTTGCCTCCACGTCACCACGGAGACAGCTAACCTGGCTTTAGCCTTGAAGGCAGGTGGTGCTGAGCTGGTGCTGTGCGCTTCAAATCCATTGAGCACTCAGGACGATGTGGCGGCAGCTCTTGTTGAGTATGGCATACCTACCTTTGCCATTAAAGGGGAAGATGAGCCGACATATTACCAGCATATAGGTTCTGCCTTGGGACACAGACCTCATCTCACTGCGGACGATGGCGCTGACCTGGTAAGCACCGCCCATCGAGGTGACAGCCAATTGTTAGCTAACATAATCGGGGGCACCGAGGAGACAACCACCGGGGTGGTAAGGCTGGGAAACATGGCGCGCGAGGGGAAATTGAAGTACCCCATCATCTCTGTGAACGACGCTAGGACGAAGTACCTCTTCGAT
>DTZC01000072.1 GCA_012961565.1 Dehalococcoidia bacterium | reverse complement strand
GATAAACGAAAAGATAAAAAAAGGGCAAGCAGTAGTGGTCACCGCTGAAGAGGTGATTGATATTGCTAGGAAGAAGGGGGTTAGCCAGACGGTCAAAGAGGTCGATGTAGTAACCACCGGTACCTTTGGTCCGATGTGTTCTTCGGGTGCTTATTTTAATGTGGGGCATACTAAACCAAGGATAAAGCTTGGCGGGGGCAAGGTCTACCTAAATGATGTCCCTGTCTACACTGGGTTGGCGGCTATGGACATCTTTATTGGGGCAACTGCCCTCCCTGAAGATGACCCCAAGAACAAAATCTACCCCGGTGAGTTCAGGTATGGTGGTGGACATGTCATCGAAGAGCTGGTAGCAGGAAGGGATGTCAGACTCGTTGCTACCGCTTATGGCACTGATTGCTACCCGAAACGACGTTTGGAGACCTGGATTAACATCAGGGATATTAACGAGGCGGTCTTGTTTAATGTCAGGAATGCTTACCAGAACTATAATGTGGCGGTGAATCTCTCCGACCGTATACTCTATACTTACATGGGTGTGCTTAAGCCGAAGCTGGGTAACGCCAACTTTTCTAGTGCCGGTCAACTTTCTCCACTGCTTAATGACCCTTACTACAAGACTATCGGTATCGGCACCAAGATATTTCTCGGCGGTGGCGTGGGCTATGTTGCCTGGCACGGGACGCAGCACAATCCTGGTGTGATACGTGGCGACAATGGCATACCCACCAGACCAGCGGGGACCCTTGCCGTTATTGGAGACCTAAAGCAGATGAGTGCCCGGTGGCTGGTAGGCACCAGCTTTCTTGGTTATGGGTGCACCTTAACTGTCGGTGTTGGTGTTCCCATTCCTATCCTGTCTGAAGAGATACTTCGTTATACGCTGGTGACCGACGAGGAGATTCTGGCTCCAGTGGTGGACTACAGCGATGCTTATCCTTGGAGAAAGCCAGACATTCTGGGGGAGGTCAACTATGCTGAGCTCAAAAGCGGCAAGGCAAAGATTCAAGGTCAAGAAGTGCCCACGGCTTCGCTGTCCAGTTATCCTGGAGCAGTGGAGATTGCCAGCATTTTGAAAAGGTGGATACAGAAGGGTGAATTTCTGTTGACTGAGCCGGTGGCGCCTCTGCCTGGTGCTGAGTCAGGAATCACCTTCAAGCCGCTTGAGGAGCGACCGATATTGGAGTGAAGGAGAGAAGGAGATGACTGTTTCTAAAAGGCTTGTCTTGCATTTTCCCAAGCGTTTAACTAGCCAGCCCATAGTCTACAGGCTGGTGAAGGATTTTGACCTTGAGTTCAACATCATCAAGGCTTCGGTGACCCCCGGTGAAGAGGGTCTTTTGGTCATGGAGTTAACTGGCGAGCAGCGGAATTACGATAAAGGGGTGAAATACTTGACCGAAGCCGGAGTGAAGATTCAGTCGCTGAGTCAGGACGTAGTTCGTAATGAGGCCCGGTGCACTCACTGCGGCGCCTGCATCACTTTATGCCCAACAGGGGCGTTTTCTCTGGAACCGGGAACACGAAAAGTGGTCTTCGACCATACCAAGTGTGTTGTGTGTGAATTGTGCATTAAAGCCTGTCCGCCTCGAGCTATGGAGCTATATTTCTGAAATGTACCAGTCGAGGACCTACCGCTGCTGGATTAAGGATGATGACCTGGTTTCCTTCAACGTTACAGTTAGGGAGACCGACCTCTATATTCGGGCGGTGTGCAACCTACAAGCGGAAGCTCTGGAGGTTATGCTGAGACAGCGCACCCCGTTGGAGAAGTATATTGAGAGCCATCCGTTTTTCTGCCACAGCTTGGAGCCATGTTTCGTGGCTGAGGATGCTCCGGATGTTGTGAAAAAGATGGCACAGGCTGCTCAGGCATCAGGAGTGGGACCGATGGCTGCCGTAGCTGGGGCTATTGCCGAGGCTGTGGGGAGCGATTTGCTCGCCTACTCGCCTGAGGTAATTGTGGAGAACGGCGGAGACATCTTCATGAAGACGTCACGGTCAAGGCTGGTGGGTATCTATGCTGGTGAGTCTCCTCTCAGTGGCAAAATCGCCCTGGAGGTAAATCCTGAAGAAACGCCGTTAGGAATTTGCACCTCGTCGGGGACTGTGGGACACTCTCTCAGCCTCGGCATTGCTGATGCTGTGGTAGCACTTTCTGGCTCAGCAGCTCTGGCTGACGCTGCGGCTACGGCTATTGGCAATTGTGCCAAGAGTCTCGATGATATTGCCACGGCAGTGGAGCGAGCCCGAAATATAGACGGGCTGGACGGTGTGGTTGTAATCAAGGATGACAGAATGGGAGTGTGGGGAAAGTTGAAGCTTGTACCCCTTTAAGGGCTTAACACGGTGACGTTTTTTCAGCCACCGCAGCAGACAACTTTGAATTCTATAGATTTCTCGGCCTGTCCACCTCTACCATCGGTTACGATGACGGTGACTGTGTAATTGCCAGGGACACCGGGAGAAGTCCAGCCTACAGTGTGTCCCTGTCCATTGATTTTACCACCCGTAGCTCGCCACAAATAGGTCAACTTGTCACCGTCAGGGTCAGCAGCGATGCATTGCAGGGTGATTGTTCTCCATTCTCTAACCCGATTCTCCTCCTCCGGCGGGCTTCCATCTTTTGTCAGGCTGACGATAAGCGGCGGTTGGTTGGGCTTTTCTATCACTCTTATGGTTGTTGAAGCGGTAGCTGTACCACCCTTGCCATCAGTTACCATGACTGTAATGGTATAGTCCCCGGTGGTATCGGGCGCTCGCCAGGTGATATTATAGCCTTTTCCCTCGATGCTTCCGCCGTCAGCTGACCAGCGGTAGTCCAGAATATCACCGTCAGGGTCTGTAGCTCTGCAAGTGATCTCAGTTGCTGCCAAGGTGGCGACCTCCTCCGCGGCAATCAGAGAGCTGATGGTGGGGTATTGGTTGGGAGAGGGTGGAGGAGGTGGCGGAGGTGATGGAGGTGAAGGTGAACCACAAGCACTGGTCAAGAATAGCGCAGAGACAACCACCAGGAGCAGCCACTTGCCTGAAAAGTGCCATTGTGAAGTGTTCATTCAAATCACCCTCTTATCTCTGCTAGTCGTATTGCGGTCTCAATTTTTGCCCCAGCCTGGTCAGCCAGGATGGCGAAGCTAAGAAACCGCCGGGCTGAACAAATGTTATAATCAGGGCTAGGAGGAAAAGTCCAATGTCCACGCCCAGTGCCTGGAGAGGGGTCAGGGTGCCGAATAGCTCTTCCCAGATGCCGAAGCATTCACAGGCGGAGAATTTGGTCTTGCCCTGAGCTATAAGCCAGGAGTTATTTGCCATAAAGGCGGCAACGAGTGGCAGACAGAGAACTGCCATAAGACGTGGCCAGACGCGCAGCAGAAGCAACATGCCCAAAGATAGTTCTGTCCAGGGTATAATATAGGGAAAGAAGATGTCACCGATAAAGTAGGCTACCTCCGGGGTAAGCAGTGCGTCAGGCAGGACTGCTCCAATAAACTTCATTGTCTGTCCTGGCATCTCTCCGAAACCAAATGCCTTGCCACTGCCTGCAATGAGGAGAGTCAACCCCACCAGAATGCTGGCTACCAGGCTTGTTGTTGTTCTGGCTCGATAGCGTTTTTCTTCAATAACGTGTGACATGGCAACTTGCGCTCGTATGCTGTTTACCAATGCTGACCAAGCAGTCAAGCCCCTGTCTCTGACGTGGCTCCCTATTGTGAAGCCTCTTGGTATAGAAAGTACACTTTTCCACAGAAACTTGACGCTTTATTAATTATAGACTACACTGATTGTGTATGCAAAACCTGGCTGGTGCCGTTTCCTAGGTCGGCATCCTCTGGTGTTAGGGGAGAACAATTCGCTGAGGCTATACTCGGCGGTGTGTACGCAGAGGTCTTGAGCCGCAGAGACTGCAGCAGAAACAGGGCATAGTTCATAATAAGGAGGTGCAGATGGCTCTAGCGGACAAGACCCTGACTTGCCGGGACTGTGGTTGTAGCTTTACCTTTACTGTGGGTGAGCAAGAGTTTTATAAGGCACGGGGCCTGCGGAATGAACCAAGCCGTTGTCCAGAATGTCGAGCATCGAGGCGGCAGAGTCGCTATCGAGGCTATGACCAGCCCCGGGTGATGTATCCAGCAATATGTGCTAAATGTGGTGCTGAGTGTGAAGTACCCTTTGAAGTCACAGAAGACCGACCGGTTTACTGTCGGACCTGCTACTCAGAGATGAAGCAAAAGGACTGAGTCAGACTATATCCTTCCTGACTGTCTCCCTGTCGGGAGGGCGTCGTTATCAAAAAATGTTTGCCTTGTAGTGATGGAGTTTAAGCTTCATCGGTCAGACAAAGCAGGTGCCGAGTGTGGCTTCAGTCTCGACGGCTTACCGCGGAAGTTAAGGTGGAACTAAAGTCAGTCAAGCGCTATAAATCATGAACGCTGGAATTTGCAGGATAAAACTTCACCTTTCGTATAGTCAGTCACTCAAGGACAAGCGGCGGGTAGTGAGGTCTATTATCACCCGGCTCAGAAGCCAGTATAATATTTCCATAGCAGAAGTAGATGACCAGCACCTGTGGCAATTGGTGACCTTAGGTATAGCTTGTGTCAGCAATGACAACCAGCATGTCGGCGAGACACTATCAAAAGTGATAAATTTTCTCATCAGTAGCTATCCCGAGCTTGAAATCGTGGACCAGCAGATTGAGATTTTGTCCGGCACTTAGATAGCTGTTTGCGGACCTGTATGTATGTCGATTCCTTCCTTCATCATCTGACAAAGCTGCCTGATTACAAGGGACAGATTGTTCACATCCAGCGTATCCCGCCGCGAGCCTCAGACTTCGGAGAGTTAGACACTGCTCTTCATCCCGTTCTCCAATCACGCCTCGAATCGTTGGGGATATCGTCCCTGTATACTCACCAGGTTCAGGCACTTAATACCGCTCGCTGTGGCAGGAATGTAATGGTAGATACGGCGAGCGCTAGTGGTAAGACCTTGTGTTACAACCTGGCTGTCTTGGAAGTGATACTCAGTGACCGCAGCAGCCGGGCTCTGTATCTTTTCCCCACAAAAGCCCTGGCTCAGGACCAGTTGCGGAGCTTAAACCATTTAGCCTGCCCTGATGTCATTTCGCCGGGTGATTGTGTCACGTTTGATGGTGATACCCCGCAATCGGAGCGGGCGAAGATAAAGAGGAGAGCCAGGATTGTGCTCACCAATCCTGACATGCTCCATCTAGGCATTCTACCTAATCATAAGTCCTGGTCGCGTTTCTTCCGCGGTCTAAAATATGTGGTCATCGATGAGGCTCATGTCTATCGTGGGGTTTTCGGCTCACACGTTGCCAACATAATACGGCGGCTGCGCCGCATTTGTG
>DTZC01000071.1 GCA_012961565.1 Dehalococcoidia bacterium | reverse complement strand
TTGAATTGTTTCAGAATGGCCGTCCAAATTGAAATATGTGGGATTGTTGAAATTTCCTCCAGCATATCCAACACGGGTACGGACTACTCCATCCATACTCCCGAACCGGGAGTCAGGCTCCCAAAATCAGCCTAAGGCAAAGGTAGCCGTTTCAGTTATCACCGGTACAGACGCATCTATCGCAGGTATTTCTAGATTAGGAGCAAACCCATCTTTTGTTGTATCCATTTTATCGTTTTCCTTGTCACAGCCAACAAAGCTCAAGCCGAAGACGGTCCCAAGAATCAAAGTGCCCAGCAACACCAGTGCCCCTAGCTTCCAGAGATTTCCTATTACATACTTCACTTCTCCTCACTGCTACGAAATCCAGCGCTGTCGAATTGATACAATAGCGCAGGCCAGTGGGTGGTGGGCCATCTTGGAGCACATGTCCAAGATGCGCGCCACACCTACTGCATATTACCTCAATCCTTACCATGCCGTAGCTTGTATCTATGGCTGTTTCAATGCTCGTCTCTAAAATCGGACTCCAGAAGCTCGGCCAGCCGGTGCCAGAATCGAATTTTGCTTCTGAGCTAAAGAGAGCGTTACCACAGCAGACGCATGTGTAAGTGCCTTTTTCTTTGAAGTTGTAATACTTGCCTGTGAATGGGGTTCTGTTGCTTTCTCACGCGTAACTTCGTATTGTTCAGGAGTAAGTATTTGTCGCCATTCTTCATCGCTCTTCACCAACTTCTCGACCACTTCTCCTGCCTGTTTTGTTTGCTGTATGCCTGCACTTGGAGGCGACCCATTTCTGCAACCAAGCCCAAGTGTAAATATTATCGGTAATGTGAAAAGCAGTACTGCAGCCAAATGAGCCATCGACGATGCATCCTTTTGGTTGACAAGAGTTATTCAAGTAGTTTCCAAACCACCCATTATCTCTTTTAGAGTAATCGTTACTGTTACTGTAAATTAAGACAAAGGATATGTCAAGAAAATCAGGGGTTGACAGGTATGGTAGGGGACATTATGATGGGGCAAATGATGGAATGAGAGGAGTATTGAGCATGAAACATAGAGAGGGTACTCTGGAGGGACATAAGGGGTTAAAGCTCTTTTACCAGTGCTGGCTGCCTGATGCCGCCCCTAAGGCGATATTGCTGGTTGTGCACGGGCTGGCTGAGCACGGTGGTCGCTATATGAACCTGGTCGACTACTTGGTGCCTAAAGGCTATGCTGTCTATGCTCTTGACCATCGGGGGCATGGCAGGTCAGAGGGCATACGTGCTTATGTTGACAATTTTGACGATTATCTGGCTGACCTCAAGAAATTTCTCGACGTGGTGTGTGGGGAGCATAAAGATAGCAAGATTTTCCTCGTCGGTCACAGTATGGGAGCTACGATTGCCACCGCATATGCCATCGAGAACCAAGAGGAGTTGGCTGGACTGATACTTTCTGGTGCCAGTCTCACGGCAACCACCAGCGTCTCGCCGCTACTCCTAGCAATGGCTGGGGTGGTTTCAGCGTTGCTGCCCAAGATGGGCGTTACCGTCCTCGATGCCTCTGCTATCAGCAGGGACCAGGCTGTTGTTGACGCTTATGTGAATGACCCGCTGGTGTACCGGGGTAAGGTTCCTGCCCGTCTCGGTGCAGAGCTGACTAGGATGTGGAAAGAGCTGCCACAGAAAATGCCACAGATAAAGTTGCCCCTGCTGATTATGCACGGGAGTACTGACCGGCTGGCAGACCCAGCAGGCAGTAAGCTGCTCTATGAACGGGCAAGCTCTGAGGACAAGACACTCAAGCTCTATGATGGCTTCTACCACGAGGTCTTCAACGAGCCAGAGCACAAGCAAGTGCTGGCCGATGTTGAGTCCTGGCTGGACAAACGTGTCTGACGAAGTATAGTGGTATGGCTTAAGTTGGACACTATATCTGTGCTATACTGTTCAGCGTTTTCAGCCTAGCATTAGGAATTTTTTATGCCCGGTAGCAGCTACATCTTGGTGATAGACCAGGGGACCACTGGCAGTGCTGCGCTGCTGTTTGATAAGGAGGGGCAGGTAGTTGCCAGTGCTGACTGTGAAATAAGCCAGTTCTATCCTCGACCTGGCTGGGTGGAGCACGACCCGCAGGAAATCTACCGCAAGTCTCTGTCAGTAGCCAAGGAGGTAATTCAGAAGGCTGGGATAGCTATCTCCGAGGTCAAGGGGTTGGGTATCACCAATCAGCGTGAGACCGTCGTGGTCTGGGACCGCCGCAGTGGCGAGCCGGTAAGCAACGCTGTGGTATGGCAGTGCCGCCGCACCGCCCCTATGTGCGAGCAGCTCCAGCAGAGGGGCATGGCTCAAGCTATCAGGGAGAAAACGGGGCTGCCCATAGATGCTTACTTTTCCGCCACCAAGCTGTGCTGGATTCTGGACCATATACCTGAAGGACGAAAGCGTGCCCAGCAGGGGGACTTGTTGTTCGGTACCATAGATAGCTGGCTGGTCTGGAACCTCACCGCCGGCGCTGTCCATGTAACCGACTATAGCAATGCCTCTCGAACCATGCTGTTTAACATACACTCGCTTGAGTGGGACAAGGAGCTTCTGGTAGCGATGAATATTCCCGAGGCTGTTCTTCCCCGTGTGGTGCCTTCAAGCGAGGTCTATGGAGAGACAGTGTCTAGCATCTTTGATGGGTCATCAGTGCCTCTGGGTGGGATAGCTGGCGACCAACAGGCAGCGCTTTTCGGGCAGGCTTGCTATGATGCTGGTATGGCTAAGAACACCTACGGGACAGGCTCTTTTGTCCTGCTTAATACCGGCGACAAGCCGGTTCTATCGCGAAGAGGTCTGGTGACCACTGTGGCTTGGCGCTTAGGGGACGAGACGGCTTATGCTATGGAGGGAAGTATCTTCGTCACCGGTGCCGCCGTCCAGTGGCTCAGAGACGGTTTGGGGTTGATAGGCAGTGCTGGCGAGAGCGAGACGCTGGCTGGCACTGTTGCTGATAATGGTGGGGTCTACTTCGTACCAGCACTTGTCGGGCTTGGTGCTCCTTACTGGGATATGTATGCTCGAGGCACTATAGTAGGGCTGACGCGAGGCACCACCAAGGGGCATCTGGCAAGGGCTACTCTCGAGGCTATCGCCTATCAGGTGCGGGATGTTGTGGAGGCAATGGGTGAAGAGGCTGGCGTTCAAATTCCATTGCTGCGGGTGGATGGTGGTGGTACTGCCAATTCGCTCCTGATGCAGTTCCAGGCGGATATTCTGGGGATACCAATCCAGTGTGCAGCGGTATCCGAGACTACAGCTCTGGGAGCTGGTTATCTTGCTGGTCTGGCAGTTGGCTTGTGGCGTGATACTACCGAGCTTGGTCGCTCGTGGCGTGCTGCCAGGACTTATGAGCCCAGAATGTCTGTTGAGCAGCGGGAGGCGCTCTATACTGGCTGGAAGCGCGCTGTGGAGCGCTCCCGCAAATGGGTTGAAAGTTAGCCAGGAGTTGTCTGCTTAAGTGGTAGCGAGACAAGCTGTTTGCGGAGCACGACCCTTCAGGGTCGTTTGTTGTTACGTGGACTCTCGGCAGTCAACTGTCAACAGGGGAGGATGTTTACTAATGTAGCTGTAAGGCTTTAGCCAGCCCTTATTTTTGCCTGTAGCC
>DTZC01000070.1 GCA_012961565.1 Dehalococcoidia bacterium | reverse complement strand
TCATCTCTCCTAAGCCTTTGTAACGCTGGATTTCCAGCTTATTGCCCCTGAGATCTTTGAGTTTGGCGTCCCTTTCGCGCTCCGAGTAAATCCAGAAGCTCTGCCTCCCGGCTTGTATGCGGTAAAGTGGCGGTTGGGCGATGAACAAATGCCCCCGGCTTATCAGCTCTGTCATATTGCGGTAGAAGAAGGTCAGCAGCAGCGTTCTGATATGTGAACCGTCAACATCGGCATCAGTCATAATTATTATGCGGTGGTAGCGCAGTTTGGAGAAGTCCAGTTGTTCACCGATGCCAGCACCAAGTGCGGTTATGATAGCCCGGATTTCCTCGTGCTCCAAAATTTTGTCTTTGGGAGCCTTTTCTACATTGAGGATTTTGCCCCGCAGCGGCAGGATTGCCTGGAAGCGCCGATCACGTCCTTGCTTGGCTGAACCACCGGCTGAATCACCTTCTACCAGGAAGAGCTCGCATTCATTGGGGTTAGTCTCAGAGCAGCTGGCCAGCTTGCCAGGAAGTGTAGCTGCCTCTAGGCTGCTTTTCCTGAAGATAAGGTCACGAGCCTTCCGGGCTGCCTCCCTTGCCTTAGCCGATATCAGGCACTTTTCAATGATTGCCTTAGCTTCGTCAGGATGTTGCTCCAAGTACACCGACAATCCCTCTGCCACTATAGACTCGACCTGGGTCTTTATCTCCGGATTACCCAGCTTGGTCTTGGTCTGACCCTCAAACTGAGGCTCGGGCAGTTTAACGCTGATAACCGAGGTCAACCCGTCACGAACGTCATCACCTATTAGATTGGGGTCGCTATCCTTCAGCAACTTGTTCTTCCGGGCATAGTCGTTGAGCACGCGGGTCAGCGCTGAGCGGAACCCGGTGAGGTGGCTGCCGCCGTCTACAGTGTTGACACAGTTGGCGAAGCTAAGGGTGGATTCTGAAAAACCATCGTTGTATTGCAGTGCCACCTCAACAACAGTGCTGTTAATGGTTCCAGATATGTAAATTGGGTGGCGGTGGAGGACTTGGCGGTCTTTGTTAATGCGGCTGACTAGGCTGGCTATGCCGCCTTCGAAGAGGAAGGTCACCTCTTTGTCATTCCTCTCGTCTTTGAAGCTTATCTCCAGGTTTTTGTTCAGGTAAGCAAGTTCTTTCAGACGCTGGCGGATTGTTTCAAAGTCATAGGTGACCTGGTTGAAAATGTCAGTGTCAGCCATAAAGGTAATGGTGGTCCCTGTCTCATCGGTATCGCCAACGACTTCCAGGTCACATACTGGTGCCCCCCGTTCGTATCTCTGACGGTAGATTTTGCCTTCACGCCGCACCTCGGCATGGAGCCAGGAAGACAGGGCGTTTACTACTGAAGCACCGACGCCATGCAACCCGCTGGATACTGTATAAATGCGACCGCCGAACTTGGCTCCAGCGTGAAGCCTGGTCATGACTGCCTCTAAGGCCGTGGTATTGGTTGTGGGATGGATATCTACTGGTATGCCGCGACCATTGTCTTTGACGGTTACCGAGTTGTCTTTATGAATTATTACCTCGGTGTGATCACAATATCCCGCCATCGCCTCGTCTATACTGTTGTAAACTATCTCATAGACCAGATGGTGTAGCCCTTGTACGTCAGTGCTGCCAATGTACATGCCGGGACGGCGTCGCACAGCCTCCAGTCCGTCCAGAATGCGGATATCCTCAGCGGTATACTCTTCGAGAAAGTTATCGTCTTGCTTTAGCATGACTACGTATCTAGGTTAAGGCTGAAACGGGTCATCGGTATTGCGAGAAAGTTCATACTGAGGATGCAGGCTACCTGTGAATCCCATATTTTGTGCCTGCGAGACTCGATCCTACAAGGGATTGCATTTTTTTAATTTTACCACATCTGACCAGAAACTTAAAGTCCAGCAAGCTAGTGAGCAGAGTGTTCAGCATCACCGCCCACCAATGGGGTCTGGGGTGAAGTCTGGGCAGGTGGTCCATTGCAATATCACTGCCCCTTCGGGTCGATTTCAGTCGTAATTAACCCCCCGGGGCTTGACGCTCTAATGCTGACTTAGTCACTGCAGGTAAGGAATCAGGTTGGCTTCAAAAAATCTGTGAAAGCTCTTGGGTAGCTGGCGGCAGTCACACTCTTGTTTGATGGTTCGAGTGAAGTCCACGGAATTGTAGGTGTGCCAATAGAGGATAGGGGCGTCACCCTGTATCTTGCCGCTCTTTATCAAATCGAGGACTGCGGCGAAGGTCTTGGCTGTATAGGTCAAATCCAGCCTGATGCTCTCTGTAGTATTGAGGATTTCCATTGCCTCCTTACCCTCGCTGGTGGCAAAGCCATATCCTTTTCCGCAATAGTCATGCAGCACAGACACGTCCTCTTCTTTGAATCGAATCGTAGGCACTGCCTCATCATATCCTGTCAGTAGGCTAATTATCTTATTAGCTAGCCTCGCCGTTGAGCGCTCATTAGCCAGCCAGGTGTAGGCAACACGGACACCGACTATTTTCGAGTCTAACCCGGCTAGCCGACTTCCTACCAGGAGCCCTGCCATTGTGCCTTTGGAGCCCAAGGCGACGAATATGTACTTCGGTTCCGGGAGCTCCCCGGCGTCAATCTGCCTCTTAAGTTCTAAAGCAGCGGCAACGAAGCCGAGACTTCCCAGCGGAGAAGAGCCACCTGGTGGCAAGTAGTACAGCGCGGTTTTTGTCAAGAAATGGCGGATGGTATTCAGTGCAGCCCCGATGGTATTCCGGACATAGCACAGTTGCGCCCCAAAATGCTGGCATAGAAGAAGGTTTTTCTGGACGTGGTCTGTCAGCGGCTGGTCCACCAGTAACAGGAGTGTTTTCAGCCCCAGGCGTTTACCGTGTATGGTAGTTGCCAGTCCGTGATTGGTACCTAGTCCACCATAGGTCAAGATAGTCCTTTTCTTCTTGCGTAGTGCATCAGCTAGGATGAACTCCAACTTGCGCACCTTATTACCACCGTAATATTCTGATGACTTGTCATCTTCTTTAATCCAGATGTTGCGGCATCCGATTTCCTCACCCAGCTTCGCCAGCCTCCTCACCGGCGTGGGAAAGCTCCCCAAAGGTACCCAGGCTATGTGCTTCTTTAGGCCGGGATATTTATCGAACAGTACACATTCCACAGGCGCACCCCCGATTCTTGGCTTCTGGTATTAGCTACTACTCCTGTTCTATCGTCTGCACCTGGAATCGCTTCCGGGAAATAAGCTTGGGCGATTGGTGCTGGAGCATGCCCAGAAGGAACAGCTTGCCCCTGTGATTCTGGCGCCTTAGCGGAGTTTCACCGATTGCCATTTGAAGTATCTCCAAGAGGTGATAGATGGGCATCCTTGTGGGGTAAAGAATCTTTCCTGTGGAGAGCATCTGGAGACACCCGGCGCAGTAAACCACGATAGCATTAGCCCTGGTCGCTTGGGCGCATCTCAAGCTCCTTATGGTACTGGAGGCGATTCTGAAAGGACTGTAACCAGACCCAGGACTGAATCCGCCAGCGATGCCACAGCATAGCGAATTGTGGCGGCAGTATTCCATCTCTGCCACCTCAACGCCTACCTTGGCCAGAATCCTCCGAGCGATATCCAGAATCTCCTCGCCGAACATCTTCCCATAGCAAGAGTCCTGGATGGTTGCCCTCAATTCCACCTGGTTTTTGATTTGAACTCCCCCCTCCTCTATCCGTTGCCAGAGCCAGACAAGAAGGTGCTGAATTTCGAAATCTGGCTTGAAGCCGAACCGGGGCAAGATGTTGTTGAACATATTATAGCCGGCAGTACAGGGGATGAGCATTTTCTTGAGCTGCAGCTTGCCGAAGTACCTGTCTAATCTGTTAGCCACCTGTTCAATCTGCTCGAAAAGCCCCATTCGGTAGTACATTTCGCCGCAGCAGACATCCAGCGAACCCCGAAATTCAAGCCCCTCCAGCAAGCTGGTTCTAGTCAGGTAAGGGCTGGTGATGTAATTGCAGCCAGGATAGACTATTTCCTTGCATGATGTAAGGTCAGACCAGGCCTTGAGCATCTTCTGTTCATCAGCGGGCAACCGCTCTAACACGTACGTCCTGAAGTTAGGCTTGTAGTGGGGTATGAACCACTCTGCCCTCAAAGGGAGTCCCTGTGCGGAATATCTTTCGTGCCACCGCTGTAATATCAGCTGCGTCGGATTACAGTGCTCGGGGCAGACGAAGTTACAAATGAAGCAACTGGTGCAGTGCTGTAACACACGTTTAGTCTCCTCGCCTGCCATAAGCCTCTTGATCTCCCTTACTGCCTCGTCGATGGGCAACTGCATTACGGGGCACCGGTTGAAGCATTCCCCGCAGAGCGTGCATTTGTCTTTGCGGAAAGAAGCGAAGATGTCGAAATTCTCCCCGGTCACCATTTCTCCCTAGCACTAGACTGAGGCTGGTATTGTACCAGTCCACTGAGCATTTTATGCTGCCGTTTTCTCAGCAGCCTGCGGTAGCCGTTAATCGAGCTCTTGACCACAGCGCCGAGCAACCTCCTTACCAGTCGGTTTTGCACCGCTCTGCTGTGATACAGCCTGCCCAGTAGCTTCAGACGAACAGCATCACCAGTAGCGAGGGCAGGTACGGGCTCCATTGTAACAGGTGGAGCCTCGAAACCCCTCCGTTCTTCAGGGAAGAAGAGCCAGCGGAACAGGAGGTTAGAGACCACTGCCATTATGTCCCAGGCTCGTCTCTCGTTCCTGTGCTGTGGTATCTCACCAGCGGCGAGCTGCACCAGCTCGAAGGAAAGGTAAATGTCCAGCTTGCTATTAGTCAACGCCTTTATCAGGGAAAGGAATAGATAGCAGGCGTGGCAGTTGACTACCACGACCTCAGCCCCGGTTGCTTCAGCCTCCTGGAGCCTGAGATAGAGGCTGTGCAGCAGGTACAGAAGGGTATGTAAAGGGTTGCCGCTGATAGCGCCGTGCAGGGTAGGGATAGTTGCTGCCCAGCCGCAGCACAGCGCGGTCTTCCTGTTGTGCTCCATCTCCACGATGCGGCAGCCTATATAGTCCATGGTCTCCCGGACCACCTCTTGCAACTTACCTCCCCTATACTTTGATAGACAGCTATCGTGGACGGTTACCACCTTACCCAGCCGTTGCTTGACCTCTATCTTGCCCCTCTTCAGCCTGTCAAGTATCCAGTAGTCCAGCGGTTCGGGGCTACAGAAGCTGAAGTCTATGCCGAACCTTTCAGGCAGGACCTGGCTCAGCATCATGGCTTCAGCGCTCATAAAGCAGTACAGCTTTTCCACCCCCAAGTCGACGAACTTCTGGTGCAACATGTTGCCCGTAGCCTCAACGTGTTCTAGCATACCTAACTTATAGATATCGCCGCCGCAGCCCCAGAACCCCTCGAACCCGGCAATGGAGGGTTTGAGCTCATCTAGCAAGGACGTCGCGGCAATATAGGGCATGAGGTTGGTGTAGAAACCGGTGAGCAGCATCACCCTTTTACGTCGCCTCAAGTTTTCTTCCCATGCATATATTAGTGCCAGCTCGTCTTTTGACATAAGCGCTCTGGTGGAAGCCCAGATATTGGCTGGGACATTAGGAAAAACTAGTTTAGCGATGGCGGAAATCCCTTTAGACTGGTGCTCTTCATGCCATCGCTCAAGGATAAGCTCGTAGGGGTTTGCCTGTAGTGGACAGAGGAGGTCACAGGTATAGCAGGTGGTACACCACTGGTAGGCTAAAGAAAAGGCTGTCTCGCCGCTTATGAGCGCTATGATGTCCTTTTGGGCCTCCGCCAAGGGCAACTGAAGCACGGGGCATTGCTGCAAGCAAAGCCCGCAGCGGTCACACAGGTCGTCTTTAAAGAAGCGGAACTCCATGCCTGCTCCAACACCTTCAACCCCCACCGGTTGACCGAAGAACAAGCCTCGAACTCGGGCACGATTGTAGCAAGCCAAGGGTTCTGAGGTCAACTTTTGCAATTTGAAGAACATTATTTGGAACAAAGCGCCGAATTTAGCGACTACATCAGGCAACCCCCTGTAGGTAACAAGTAGACGTGGCAAATTTTACGAGATAGCTTTGGCGTCGCCGAATGTACAAATGCTGAAGTATGAGGATATCCTCGAGGGTGGCACTTGCTGGTCCTCTGGACTAAAGAAGGCAATTCGCTTTATGTTAATCACTTCGGGTTTCAGGATGGCACAGCACGGTTTCAAATACTTGAAACAAGTTCCGACCTGTTAGTAGAAGCTCATTCTCTGTGAGTAGATCTCCTGTTTCAGCCTATCCAGCCAGACTGTGGACTTAAGTTGTCTCTCTAAAAGGTATTTTATATATTCCCGCATCACCTGCTCCAACTCGGAAGCTAATTCTGGATTTAACCGTACGCGCTTAGCAGTGGTATAACTGCAGTCCTGCCACAGGCGGAGCACTTTTAAAGCGTTCAGTGATAGCGGACGTGCTGTAGGCTCATGATAGCCACAATCTGGGCAGAGAGCGCCACCCTGACTGGGGCTGAAGAAGTTAGCCTCTGGCCGCAGGGGTGAGCCACATTCAGTGCACTGCTTTAGCTGGGGACGATAACCGAGGTTATCAAGG
>DTZC01000069.1 GCA_012961565.1 Dehalococcoidia bacterium | reverse complement strand
GGATTTCCTACACCTAAATTCGCCCATGTGCCTATGATACTGGGATCCGATAGAACCAGACTTAGTAAGCGACATGGGGCTACATCGGTGGATTAATATGCACCAAGAACGGGTTGTTGCTAAACAGTCTCTTTTGGGGCGTTGTTGAATAAGCGAAATCAGTGTTATACTGTGCTGACAGCAAAGCTAGGTGACAGATTCTGATGAAAAGGGTAGACGGGCGTGCTAATGATGAACTACGGGCAGTGCATGTTATCCTGGGCTACCAGGAGTTTGCTGAAGGTTCAGCGCTAATAGAACTGGGACGTACCCGGGTGTTGTGTGCTGTAAGTGTGGAAGATAGGGTGCCGGCTTTTCTTAAAGGCGGTGGTAGCGGTTGGATTACAGCTGAGTATGCCATGCTGCCTCGCTCCACTATCACACGCACACCGCGCAGCGCTTTTTCGGATAGGACAACGGGCAGAAACCAGGAGATCCAGCGCCTTATCGGTCGTAGCTTGAGAGCTGTGGTCGACCTTGCTGCCCTGGGTGAGAGAACTCTCATAGTGGACTGTGATGTGTTGCAGGCTGATGGCGGCACCCGAACTGCAGCTATAACTGGTGGCTATCTGGCTCTGTTTCAAGCTTTACATAACTTACGAAAACGGGGATTGTTGTCGGTGAACCCATTGAAAGGAGCCGTGGCTGCTACCAGTGTCGGTATTGTGGACAGGGAGCAGCTTCTCGACTTATGCTATGAAGAAGACTACCGGGCTGCGGTGGACTTCAATGTGGTTATGACTGATAAAGGTGAATTTGTGGAAATTCAGGGAACGGCTGAGGGTAAGCCTTTCTCCAAAGAGACTATTGATGCTCTGCTTACGCTTGCCGAGAAAGGCATAAATCAGCTATTCCAGGTCCAGAAAGAGGCTTTGGCACGTTTGGGCTAGCGCTAACGGGCGTTATTCTGGCTGATGTCAATATCGGCTGGAAGTGGGACGAGCAATCAACTTTAGCCAGTCTAGGTGCGGACATGCCCGTCACCGATGATAATCCACTTATAGCTGGTGAGTTCTCTGAGTGCCATGGGTCCACGAGCGTGGAACTTCTGTGTGCTTATGCCTATCTCTGCTCCGAGACCGAATTGACCGCCATCGGTGAAGCGGGTACTGGCGTTAGCATAGACACAGGCGGCATCAACCTCGTTTAGGAAACGGGTAGCTGCTGTTTTATCTTCAGTTACTATGGCTTCAGAATGTCCG
Organism: Dehalococcoidia bacterium; assembly: GCA_012961565.1. GTDB lineage: Bacteria > Chloroflexota > Dehalococcoidia > GIF9 > UBA5629 > DTZC01. The sequence continues at coordinate 8,386 of DTZC01000069.1, read as the reverse complement.
GAGCCATAGCGCTCGATGTGAGCTAACGCCTCGTCTAAGGAATCGACCACCTTGATTGCTGCGATAAGAGCCAGGAATTCTCTGCCCCAGTCTTCGGGCTTTGCCGGCACCAGTTTAAGGCTAGGAAGTGACTTAAGGATAGCCAGGGTGCGCTCATCACAGTGCATTTCCACCCCTGCCTTTGCCCATTCCTGGGCAATCAGTGGTAGATACTGCGGGGCAATCTCGGTGTGAACCAGGAGCGTGTCCAGAGCGTTACAAACGGTGGGTCGTTGTACCTTAGCGTTGTAGGCGATAGCTACGGCCTTGTTCAGGTCTGCAGCTTTGTCTACGTAGGTATGACAGACACCAATGCCGCCGGTGACTACAGGCATGGCAGCCTTTTCAGCAACCGACTGGATTAGGCTGGCGCCACCTCGAGGTATCAGAAGGTCGATGGCATCTTTCATCTTGAGCATGTGGTCGACCAGAGCTCTATCTGTAGACTCTATAATTTGAATGGCACCCTGGGGTATGCCTGCATCATAAGCCGCCTCCTGGATGATCGTTGCCAGAGCTAGGTTAGAGCGGAGTGCTTCCTTGCCGCCGCGAAGTACTACGGCATTTCCTGATTTGAGGCAGAGCACAGAAATGTCCACGGTGACGTTAGGGCGACTTTCATAAATAGCTCCGATGACACCGAGAGGCACACGCTTCTTGCTAATCTGGAGACCGTTGGGCAGGGTGCGCTCTTCGATAGTCTCGCCTACCGGGTCGGGCAAAGTAGCTACTGTTCTGACATCATTGGCTATGCCTTCAAGCCGGCTTGAATTCAGCATCAGCCGGTCAAGCATGGCTGGGCTCATCCCCGAGGCTTGCGATTCATTGTAATCCTTGGAGTTAGCGGCTAGAATTTCGTCTTGTTTAACGACAATGGCTTCGGCGATGGCAAGCAAAGCTCTGTTCTTGACCTCGGTGGGCAAATAAGCAAGTTTTCTGGAGGCTGCTTTGGCTGCCTTTGCCTTTGTCTCCAGTTCATTTGTAGCAGTTTGCATTTTTTCTCCCTATATCAGCACCATATTGTTTCGGTGAATCACTTCAGTGCCATATTCATAGCCGAGAAGGCTGGAAATAGCATTAGAATGGGCTCCCTTAATAATGGCGATGTCCCGGGCACTGTAGTTAGGTATACCACACCCGATGTGGTTGCCTGAAGAGTCGAAAATTTCGACCACATCACCGCGCTGGAATTCACCGCTGACATCGACAACACCAGCCGGGAGCAGGCTGCGGTTTTGCTTCTTGAGTGCTTGAACTGCTCCATGGTCAATTGTAAGCTTGCCTCGGGAGGCAAGCCCGCTGAGCAGCCAGCGCTTCTTGCTTTCCAGCTTGGTGGTTCGTGGGGGGAATACAGTGCCGATATTCTCTTGTTGTACGATATGTTTTAAGATATCTGGTTTACGCCCGTCGGCGATGACCACGGTTACCCCAGAAGCAGTTGCCAGCTTGGCAGCCTCGAGTTTGGTTATCATGCCGCCGACACCGCTGGGACTGGAGGTATTGGCAGCGAGGCGTTCTATTTCGGCATCTATTTTTTCCACCCTTGGTATTAGCTTAGCCTCGGGGTTGCGTTGTGGGTCTGAGGTGTACAGCCCTTCGATGTCGGTGAGCAGTACCAGAAGGTCAGCATCTACCAGGTTGGCTACCATGGCTGATAGGTTATCGTTGTCTCCAAAGATGAGCTCACCGAGTTCGTCGGTGGCAACAACGTCATTTTCGTTGACTATGCAAACTACGCCTAAATCGAGCAGAGCAAGCAGCGTATTGCGGGCATTGAGATAGCCAGCCCGGTCAATGAGGTCAGCCTTGGTCAGAAGTGCCTGTGCCACTACTATATTGTGCTTACTGAAGAGCTGCTCGTAGATATTCATGAGCTGACTTTGTCCCACTGAAGCAAGGACCTGCTTGAAGGGAATATCCCTCCGTTCCTTGGTTATGCCGAGTTTCTGCCTTCCAGCGGCAACTGCCCCGGAAGATACGATGATTATCTCTTGACCCTGCCTGTGGAGATCAGCGACTTGTTCTACCAGACTTGACATAATGCCCAGGTTGAGCTGTCTGCTGCCCCCGGTAAGCAGATTGGTACCGAATTTAGCAACCAAACGTTTGTAAGACACCGTGTTTTAATTATAGCCCGGTGGGGGACAGGCAACAAGTAAGACAAAGAAGCGAATGTATCTGTTGCCTTTACAATCGGGCTGTGAGGGGATATAATTTTAAGCCATGTCTGATATCAAGCAACATTTGCTCGGTCTGTTGAACAGGATATCAACAGTTCTCAGAGAGCATGACTGCCCGGCTTATGTTGTTGGTGGGTTTGTCCGTGACTGGCTGCTAGGTAGAGAGACTGCTGACCTCGATATTGCTGTTGGTGGCGATGCCTTAAGTGTAGCCAAGGAGGTTGCTAGAGTTGTTGCTGGCAAGTATGTGTTGCTGGATGAAGCTAACGGGGTGGCCAGGGTGGTGGTTACCGAAAATAAGCAACCGTGGTATCTAGATTTTGCTTCCTTCACTGGAAGTATAGAGGATGACCTGGCGCGCCGTGATTTCACCATAGATGCTATGGCAGTGGAACTCTCGGACTTGGTCTCTGGTTCGCTTTGCCTTATTGACCCATTTTCCGGGGCGAACGATTTGAAGAGGAAGTTATTACGGGCGGTTAGCTTGACGATTTTTGAACAGGATGCGGCGAGGTTACTCCGGGGAGTGAGACTGGCAACTGAACTTGGTTTCAGCATTGAGTCGGAAACGGAGATGTTGATTCGAGGCAATTGTGGCTTGGTAAGACTGGTTTCCAAGGAGCGATTGCGTGAAGAACTGGTGAGGATGCTGGCGCTGCCTGGTTCTGCCCGGCTGGTGCGCTATTTGGAGGCGTTGGGCTTGCTAACCCAGTTGATTCCCGAAGTGGAAGCGATGAAGGGGGTAGAACAGCCGAAGGAACATCACTGGGACGTGTTTGAGCACTCGGTGGAGACGATGGCCGCTGTGGAGTTTCTGCTTCGAGAGGCTCCCTGGGAATATGGGAGAGAGGGATTGCTGGCTATTACCCCGTGGTCAGAGGATTTTAGGCGGTACTTTGACCAGGTGGTATCTAGTGGCAGCACCCGGAGGCTGCTGCTAAAACTGGGCGGTTTGCTGCACGATATTGCCAAACCGGTGACGAAGACGATTGACGATACAGGTAGAATCCGATTTCTAGGACATACCAAGCAGGGGGCAGCAATGGCAACCGCTATCCTGGAGCGTCTGCGTTTCAGCAGCCGAGAAGTAAGACTGGTGGAAAGCCTGGTCTATCACCATCTGCGACCGGTGCAGATGACGAGTGATGATTTGCCTACCAGTCGCGCCATCTATCGTTATTTTCGTGACACTGAAGGTGCCGGAATTGACATCCTGTTCCTGGCTTTAGCTGATTATCTGGCTACCTGGGGTCCGCGGCTTGATTTTGAGGAATGGCGGGAGCATAACAGGCTAATCAGTTACATATTGGAGGAGCACTTAAGACAGGAGGTTAAGACTGCACCAGTTAAACTGGTGGATGGTCATGACCTGATGGACATTTTCGGCTTGAAGCCAGGACGTCTGTTGGGTGAGCTTCTGGCAGAGGTGCACGAAGCTCAGGCGACTGGTGAAGTGAGCACAAGGGAAGAAGCGATAGAGATAGTAAGGAACAAGCTGGAGAAACGGCAGTGCGGTACAGCATGTTGAAGTCGCTCGGTGAGGTTAAGGCCTCGTTCTGCAGTGAACTACTCTAAACTAGCTTCAGAAACAGGTGGCTAATTGAGAAAAGGAAACACTTATCTCCTGTTATTTATCCTGGCTCTTTTTGGTTTTTGTATGTGGGCAATATTACCTGCCAGTGAGATACTTGGCAGGGAGGAGTTCAAATTGGGGCTTGACCTCCGTGGCGGCAGCCATCTGGTTTACAAGGTGGACCTGACCAAGAAAGACCCATCGCAGTCGGACGCTGATGTCATCCAGGGAGTGAAGCAAAAAATTGAGCGAAGAGTTAATGCCTATGGTGTTACCGAACCCATAGTCCAGACGATTCGCAGCGAGCAGGGCGCCTTTATTTTGGTCCAGCTACCCGGGGTGGAGGATGTTGATGAGGCTATTGAACTGATTGGACAGACCGCTGAGCTGGATTTCAGGGAGATGGAGCTTGATGAGTCGGGGCGGCTGGTCTTTGATGAGGAAGGTAAGCCGAAGTGGACTGCAATAGCTACAGCAACAGGTAGCGATGGCAAGGAAAAGGAACTGACTGGGAAGTATCTAAAGCCCAATGCCAAGGTAGTCCTGGATCCTCGGACAAATGAACCTCAGGTAGCCTTTGAATGGAATGAGGAGGGCGCCCATCTTTTTGAGCAGATTACCGAGCGCAACCTGAATAAGCCTCTGGGTATATATCTGGATGATGAACCTATATCATGGCCGACGGTCCAGGCGGTGATTAAGAAGACCGGTGTTATCACAGGTTTAACCCTTGAAGAGGCAAGGACGCTGGCAATACAGTTAAATTCGGGCTCTCTGGATGTGCCCCTAGAGATAGTTGAGCGCAGGGACATAGGGGCGACGCTGGGAGAGGACTCTCTGAGGAAAAGCCTGATTGCCGGGATAATCGGTACAGCTCTGGTAGTAGCATTCATGATAGGCTATTACCGCTTTACCGGCTTTGTAGCCTGTATGGCTCTGGCGGTCTTTGTGGCATTGAACCTGGCTGTTTTCAAGCTTATACCAGTGGTCCTGACGCTTCCTGGTATCGCTGGTTTTATCGTGTCTGTGGGTATGGGGGTAGATGGCAATGTCCTGGTAGCTGAGCGTTTGAAAGAGGAGCTGAGGCGTGGGCGCACCCTGGGAGCAGCCGTGGAAGAAGGCTTCCGGCAGTCCTGGACGGCTATATTCGATGCCAATGTAACTGTCTTTATCGCCTGCATTGTGCTCTACTGGCTGGGAAACACGTTCGGCAATTTTCTGGTGATGGGGTTTGCCACCACCCTGTTTATTGGCACAGCCCTGAGCATGTTTACACAGGTTGTGGTCACCAGGACTTTTATGCGCACAGCCGTAGGTCTGCGTCTGGCAACCAGTCCTAGAGCTTACGGAGTATTAGAGCAATGATTGACCTGATTGGTAAGAGGTACTGGTTTTTTCTTGTCTCGGCTATGGTGCTCATCCCCGGTATCATCTCACTGGCTCTCTTTGGCTTGAGACCAGGAGTTGATTTCAGCAGTGGTACAGCTATGACCCTGCATTTCGAGAAAGAGGTGGACCTGAGTCAGTTGCGGCAGGAGCTGATTGACTTGGGATATGACAAGGCGATTGCTCAACCTGCCGGTGGTGGCGACTTCTTCGTTCGCCTACCAGAGCTCTCTTCAGAGGAGAATGTAAAGCTGAAGGAAGCTTTGAGCAGCGAGCTTGACCCAGAGATGACTGTTGTTAGTCTCTACAGTGTTTCACCTATTGTGGCCAGGGGAACGGTGCGTAACACGGTTATCGCTATCATAGTTGCCTCCATAGGCATTCTGTTGTATATCTCCTGGGCATTTCGTAAGATGCCACGACCCATTCGCTGGGGGGCGTGTGCTGTTATTGCTCTGGTACATGACCTACTGGTAGTTGTTGCCGTGTTTTCAATTCTAGGCTGGGCAGCTGGTGTGGAGGTCGATGCCTTGTTTGTCACTGGCGTACTGGCAGTCCTCGGTGTCAGTGTGAATAACATTGTGGTCGTTTTTGACCGTATCAGGGAAAACCTGAAGCGCGGCATAAGCAATGATTTTGCTGTGGTAGCAAATTGTGGCATTATTGAGTCTCTGGGGCGTTCCTTGAATACCGGGCTGGCTACGCTGCTGGTAATAGTGGCTCTGTACCTGATTGGTGGGGTGACCACTCAGAACCTAGTTTTGACGCTGCTGATAGGTATTACTACGGGCGTTTATTCCTCTTTATGTATTGCCGGGCAGCTCCTGGTGGTCTGGAATAAGGGTGAATGGGGTAAGCTGTTTGGGCTGCGGAAGCGAAGCGAGGCTGTTGTCTAGTGGAAAACCAATTCAGCGCTGGTTAGTCTAGTTTGTGCACGCTCCTCACCATCCTTATGAAGTTGTCGAAATTTGTTGTTCTTGATTTGGATTGCTGTTTACCCAGTGGGTCAGCGATTTCACGGTTTCCTCGAAGTGTGTCAAGCGTGGCAGCTATAGATAGGGGTAATGCCTGCAGGTGGTAACCTCCTTCCAGGGTGAAGAGCAAACGTCCTTGACATAACAAATCAGCCAGGGTCTTCAGGATTTGCACCAGCCGGGCGAAGCCGGTAACGCTCATCTGCATCAGGGCGAGACTGTCAGCCCAGTGGGCATCGTAGCCAGCTGACACCATGATAAGCTGTGGCTCAAAGCGCTGGGCAATCGGTGCCAGGACGTCTTCGAAGACTTCCTGGTATTCGTCGTCTCCACAGCCAGCTAGCAATGGCACATTAACAGTGAAGCCTTCACCTCCTCTGGCTCCAGTCTCATCGATACTTCCAGTTCCGGGGTATAAAGGGTATTCGTGAACGGAGAAGTAGAGGACGTTCGAATCGGTATAGAAGGTGTCCTGGGTACCATTCCCATGGTGTACATCGAAGTCTACGATGAGTATTCGTCTGATATGGAAGTTAGCCAAGGCGTATTTAGCAGCTACGGCTATGTTGTTGAACAGGCAAAATCCCATAGCCTGCCAGCAGGTGGCGTGATGCCCCGGGGGTCTGACCAGAGCGAAAGCGGTGTCAACCTCTCTGTTCATTACGGCATCAACTGCGGTGAGAGCACCGCCAGCGGCATATATGGCTGCTTCATAAGAACGCGGCGATATTACAGTGTCGGCATCAAGCCAGCCGCCGCCTCCCTCCGCCTGCTTGTGAATGCGGGCGATGTACTCTGGAGCGTGGACTTTGGATAGTTCCTCAATTGTAGCTTGGCGTGGCGAGAGCAGGACGAGCCTGTCTTTAAGCTGGTTCTCCTCGAGATGGGACATGGTGACTATCAACCGCTGTGCATTTTCGACGTGACTGCCGGTGTCGTGTTCTAGATAGACCGGGTGGTAAACCAGACCGACTCTCATTTTGTGCTCCTCTGCGGTGTTGGCAAAGAGGGCTCTGGCATCAATCCACAAATCTGTGTTTAATTGCCACCAGTTCATCTTTGATGGCGAGGAACTTGTCTGTGACTTCAGGGTCGAAGTGTCTTGCCCGTTCCTGCTGGACGATGCTGAAAGATTTCTCCAGTGGCACTGGCTCTTTGTAGGGGCGTTTAGAGGTTAAGGCATCGAAAACATCGGCGATTGCTACAATACGTCCCGCCAGGGGAATTTCGGAGCCTTGGAGCCCCCTGGGGTAACCGCCTCCGTCCCGTCTTTCGTGGTGACTCAGGGCAATCACCTCCGCCAGTCTAATGGTCTCCACATCGGAGCCTTCCAGTATCTGTGCCCCGATGATGGTATGCTGTTTCATAATTTCCCACTCATCTGGGTCGAGCTTTCCCGGCTTAAGCAATATATGGTCTGGGATGCCTATCTTGCCAATATCATGCATGGGGGCAGCGTAGAGGATAGACTCGACGAAGCTATCATTCAGCCCCATCTTGTCGGCAACAGCGGCGGCATAGTGACTCATCCGTTTGATGTGGGCTCCGGTGTCCTCGTCTCGGTACTCGGCAGCGCAAGAGAGTCGGCAGATAGTGTCAAGAGAGGCAAGTTTTAGCTTTTCCAATGTCTGACGCAACTCCTCAGTCCTGTTAGCCACCTCAGCCTCGAGTGTCTGCTGGTAGTTGCGCATGTGGTCGTTGTAGGCTTTAACCTTAAGTGAGGAATTTATCCTGGCTATTAGTTCTGTCTTATCCACCGGCTTGGTGAGAAAGTCATCGGCACCTGCCTCCAGTGCTCTTACCCGGTCGGCTACCTCGCTGAGAGCAGTCACCATTACAATAGGTATGGTTCTGGTCTTGTCATCGGCTCTCAATCGCCTGGTCACTTCAAAGCCGTCCATGCCGGGCATCATGATGTCCAGCAATATTACATCGGGCGATAGCTGGTTCACTTTGGTCAGTGTTTCCTGTCCGTCTCGTGCTGTGATAACCTGATATCCTAGAGGTAGTAGTATTGCTTCCATGAGGCGCAGGTTCCTGTCCTCATCATCGACAACCTCCTTGTCTTTGTAGTCAAACAAACAATCGAAACTGATGAGATTTGGTTCCTCCACCGTTACATCCGTTACGGAGGGAACGGAATCAAGCGGACATGCCTGCACTCTCTACCCGTTCTTGACATCTTTTTGAGTGTCGATTTATAATTGCTGCCAATGGTTGAGGGGAAAGTGGAG
>DTZC01000068.1 GCA_012961565.1 Dehalococcoidia bacterium | reverse complement strand
TTTAATTTCTCCAGCCTCTTCCGAATGCTATCCAACTCGGTTTCTAGAATCCTGGCTTCCTCTTCCAAAATCGCTATCTCCTGCTCTTTGGATATAGGCATCCCCGGCCAGCCAAAAGGCACCGCCCACCTCGGGGCTGGCCACGCCCACCTCCAAGCATGCCAGTAACCATACCACGGTAACATACCGACTCACCTCCTTAACCAAGTTTCAATTCTACCACCAAGCATACCAGTATGGCGCAAACCAGCGCCAGCCGAAGCCACGACCTCTACCTCGTCCCCAACCACCCCACCACGGCCACACCCAGTAATGGAAAGCGGCATAGGGGTAAGCATAGGGAGGCACATAAGCCCAACCGGCAGGTCCCATTCCAAACGGCATGTTGCTCACCTCCTTTCCCAATTAGTACTTGAACTATGGCTTATCAAACACCACCGATTCCCCCAACGGCAGCCCGTGCACATCCCAGACTCTCCCTTCCAATAAATAGCCTCCCTGGCCAACACATACCAGTTCATGGTTTACAACCCTTTGTTCTGCCAGGATGTTCTGCACGATTGTAATTCTCCTCATCTCCTACCCCTGCGGCATCTTCCCCACGTTCCCTGCGCTTTGACCAAGCCCAAAGGCCAGAGAGGCATAATATCGGGAGTGCGACAGGTGGGACACCGCTGTGGTAGAGTCTTCACCATAATCTCAAAGGGAACATCCCACTCATGCCCATCGTTGCATTTAAAGCGACGAAGGGCCAGTTCGAAATTACCCCCATCGACTTTGATAGCCTTGCCATTAACCAGGGCATCAGCAACTTTCTGCCTCCCAGAACCCAATATACGCTGGAACGTGGGACGGGAGACATTCATCTCCTGGGCGCAGGCTTCCTGTTCCAATCCTACTAAGTCCTTAAGACGCAACGCCTCAACTTCCTCGACAGAAAGACATACCTCATCCAGCATAGGTAGTGGTACTGCTGGCTTAAAATAGGACACCTGAGGCAATGAAGCCACACGCCGCCATTTGACAGGTCTCCCGACAGGATTCTTTACTGGCCCCAACCTGTTTATTGTCATATGCCCATAATTATTATTACATATTTGGCATTGCGATGTCAACTTATGAACAGGGACAATGTCAGCGTGCGATTGCTGAAGAACAGAGGCTGGTTTCTAATCTAAGCAAGCCTGATATAACTGCACAGGTAGCTTGACCGAGATTAGAATCGGGCAACATAAGTTCAGGAGGGTAAACTCAGTCCTCTGGCAAAATCCGAGACCTTATTACGAGCTCCGTGCCTGAGAGGCGAGCCATGTCCGAAGCAGACAACATCAAAGTCCAGGCTGGCTATCCTTCTTACCGAGGATATCTCCTGTGCTATGTCCTCAGTGAATGTCTTTGAAGGTAACCTCAATCCAAAACGATGAGCGATAACATCGCCGACGATAATCAGTCTCCTGCTCGGGCAAAATAAGCTGATGCTTCCACAAGTGTGCCCAGGAGTATGCAATATCTTGATGCCGCCAAGTACTGGAAGCTCATCGCCTTCGTTAACCAATACATCAACCGAAGTGGCGATGGCAGACCATAGCCGGCGAAAATGCGTGAACGACCTGCCCAACCACTTTGGTCCCGCCGCACCCGGCTCCGGTAGCCGGCCATTAATATAGGGAGCATCGGCAGGATGAGCAAGGACTTTAGCTTGGGTGACCTTCTTCAGCATAGCCAAACTACCAATATGGTCAGCATGATAGTGTGTAATGATAATTCTGGTTATATCTGAGGGTGCATAACCCAAGTCCGCTACCTTTCTCAGTATCTGCCCGCTTCTACCGATGAACCCGGTATCTACCAGTGTCAAGTCATTGTCCTCCAGCAGATACACGTTTGCCCCCCACACCCCAGCACCCAGAAAGCTGCTAAGCAAATGGATTCCCGGTATGACCTCCATACTCTTCATATGCGTTACTACCAACTCATATGTTGCAACAAAGCATTCAGCACGCTCTCCCTACAGGGTGGACAACCAGATATCCAGTCACGCACATTGATATCCCCGAGCAAGGCACAATCACCTACCAGTAGCAATGCCCTGTCCCGTGGCAGCTCTGGATTCTTGCCCATGCATATCGTCATAGATCTGCTCAGCCTGGCGCCCCGCTTCTCCAGCAGTAGCAGACTGGAAACGACCGGAATGAGGCAGCCGCTACACGCCTTCTCCACTCCTTTTATGTCAAGAAGAGGGAAAGCCCTCTGGATGTGCTGTCGTGGCACCTCCAACCTAATCTTCAACTGCTTAATTTCCTCACCCTGGATATTAATACGGGTCAAGTCACTCTCTCCCAGCCCCTCCTGACCACCCAAAACCACTGTCGGTACACTGTCCGGTTCTATCCCCATGACAGCACATCCCACTGCGTCCACTGCTACAATATCGGAGCCAGCGATAAGCAAGCTAACCCCTGAACGGGGCTTCTCCGCTGTGTACCCGTAACCAAATTGGCGAACCGTAGTCTTCGCAGTGCAGTCTATTACATTCGCAGTTGGCTTGATTATCTTACAGAGTTCCACAACAGCCCGAGCCAGATCCCGGTTATGGAATAACGGTTTATCCTCTCTCTTAAGGCAGCCTTTCAGGTTCTTCATAGCCAAGGTTACAGTAGTAAGGTAGTGGGTTTTAAGCACAGGCAGGTTAATGAATTTGTCGCAGTCAAAGGCAAATTCAGTTAGCCTGAACTCATCAGGGGTATAGGGTGATATTTGTCTGAACGTCCGATAGTGATGCTCATCAAACAGAACCCATTCCACACCCAATCGCCTCGCCACCTCGCTGACCCCGGTGGAAATGAAACACTCCCTGAGCTGGGACTCTGCCATATAATAGCTGGGACCTTCCCCTATGATAACCCGAGCGGCACCACAATCCAGGCAATAACGAGCTGCCGCCTCGATAACTCTGGGGTTAGTTATCTCACCACTTTCGGGTGAAGCCGGCATTACCAAGTTAGGTTTAATCAGCACGCGGTCACCCCGGGCGACAAGCCGTTCGGCGACGCCATCAACCACCTCAGCGAACGCGGCATAAAGGTCAGCTCCCGTCCTAACAATTGAAACCCTACCCATCATCCTCACATCACACTACTACCAGACCAGAGCACCCGTCAAGCCGGAGGCACTTCTTAGCTTGCGTCCTCAACTAAACTACTTTTCCACACGGAGACCGAAAT
>DTZC01000067.1 GCA_012961565.1 Dehalococcoidia bacterium | reverse complement strand
CACTGAGTATAGTCAGCCTATTGATTCTGCTGGGCATTTTCATTCTCCCCGCGGTCTCTCATGAGCTGGGGGTTACCCGGGTGTGGCAGATTACCCTGCTTCTGATGTCGCCTCTATTCATATTTGGCGGTGAAGCCATAGCTCAAGGCATAGCCAGGCTGATTAAAAGACTGCAAGGAGGCTGTGCTTCCTTCCAATCAAGGCACAATCGTCTGGCGTTCCTCCGCTATCCGGTACTGGTGATACTGATACCCTACTTCGTCTTCAACAGCGGAGTCGTTTTCGAGCTAACTCGCAGTCAGACCACGCACTTTATCGATGTACCTTACTCTATCGCACTGTCTGGTTACCGGGTCGATGTCAACACAGTTTTCGTGGCACCGGACGTCGCTGGTGCTGTCTGGCTTTCAGCGAGGGGACGAGATGACTATCCCATCTATGCTGACATGCACGGCAGGCTCGCCTTCCACTGGGGTGATGACAAAGGCTTTAGGGGAACCGCCGAGCGCCGTCTCAGAATGCCGCCGTTTCCCGCCCAGGTTGAGGACATGATGCTACCATGTTACATCTACTTCAGGTCATGGAACACCAGCAGCCGCATGCTCACCTTTCCCACTGGATATGCTACCCGAAAGAGCATCGGCTTCGATAATATCCCAGGATTGACTCGCCTGGTTGACTGCGGAGACAGAATCTACACTAACGGTGGTGCCTGGGTATTAAGTCTCAGATAATAAACACGCCGCAGGTCTAGAGCTGCCAGGACTATGACCCCTGCTTACTGCAATGTTGATTCAGCATAATTTAAAGCATGTCTCAGCCATCTCCGCGGTATAGTATCTATATGGTGCTCGGAGGGATAAAAGTTCGGATATCTTGAGCCAATGTAATGTCAGTCCAGTTCTTTGCCCCGGTCAATAAACTTGTTGAACGATTCCCGTGATTTAGCGGCTCTTCAAGCAAGCCGACCACCGAGCAGGTTACCAGTGCTCTGAACCCTCTGAGACAGAGGAACCCTTTCACTGCTTTCTCCGCAAGCTGCTGGCTGAAGAAAGCAGAGGCATAATAATTCTCGGCAGCCAGACAGTCGCGGCTGGTCTTGAGGTCGGCTTCAGCCTGTTCCAGCCGCCTTAGACCCTCTTTGACATTACTGTCCATACTTCCAAACCCTCCATTATAGCTCCTCCTGGCATTGTCTGCTAACACAGCCGAGCCGATTACTCATCAACCTAGCGCCAGCTCCAGGCATCACATTTTCTTGACTATGACCGCAGCTATCTAGAATCACCGATACCGGCCGAAAGGACGAGCAATATCCAGGAGTTAGATTCAGCCATTATACTTCAGCAGTTCAGTCCAGTCCGCCCCAGCATCCCATACAATTCCAGCAGCCTCTTTTCCTGATTCTGCCAGTTATACCTGCTTATGGCTGCTCTGAGGGCATTCCTGCCCAGTCTCTCTCTCAATTCCGGGTCATCTCGGAGCCTGATTATCGCCTCCTTCAAAGCTTCCACATTGCACTCTACCGCCAGACCTATTTCTTCCTGCTCAACAAAATCGCCCGAATATGTGCCCTTGGTACAGATTATGGGTCTGCCGCAGACCATAGCTTCAAACAGCTTGTTAGGCATACCAATTTT
>DTZC01000066.1 GCA_012961565.1 Dehalococcoidia bacterium | reverse complement strand
TCTTCGATGGGGTCTTTGCTGATATTGGCGATGAACAGAGTATTGAACAGATGCTATCCACTTTTAGCTGGCACATGGGCAATATTGTCCGCATAATTCGTCATTCTACGAGGAACAGCCTGGTTTTGCTGGATGAGCTGGGGACAAGCACTGACCCGGTTGAAGGGGTTGCCATAGCCCAGTCTGTCCTCCTTTATTTCCAGTTGAAAGGGAGTCTGGTGGCTGCCTCCACTCATTATTCTGGGCTGAAAGCCTTTGCTCATCGTACTCCGGGGTTTGAAAACGCTTCGCTTGACCTCGATCCCCGGACCTTGAAACCGACTTATCATCTTAGTCTGGGGGCGCCTGGGGGTAGCAATGCGCTATCTATAGCGTCACAGATAGGGTTGCTCCCGGAGATTGTTGATAAAGCTAGGGAATTCATGCCGCAAGGTCATCTGGAGATGGAGAGCATTCTCTCAGAACTGGCAGACGAGAAGAGAAAGGCTGAGAGCCTGCGGCGTGATTTGGAAAGAGAAAAAGACAAACTGGTCAAGCTGAGAAGAGAGCTTGAGCAAAGGCTTCAGAAGCTGGAAGTGGAGGAGCGGAATGTGCTGGCACAAATCAGGGACTCTCTACTGAGACAGGCAGCACTGCTGGAAGGGGACATTCGTCAGGCTGCCAAGGAGCTTAGGAAGTCGAGGTCGGAGATGGGCATTGAGCGGGCAAGAAAAGTCGTGACTGAAGTGAGGCAAGAACTTGAAGGTGCTGCTTGGCAGGTTCGAAAGAATCGCCAGAAATCAGAGGAGGCACTGGCTATCGGGGTAGGTGACCGGGTGCGGCTGATAGAGACTGGATTGGAGGGTGTTGTGCTTTCAGTTCTCGGCAATGGTCGCCGGCTCGAAGTGCAGGCAAGGGATATGAAACTTATGGTGAAAGCAGGAGATGTAGAGAAGATTACCCACATATCTGAGGGGGTATCTTCCGCTTCGCCAATAGTAAGAACAATCCGCAGCCGGGAAAGAAGCTTGCTTGAGCTTGACCTGCGGGGGAAACGGGCTGATGAAATCGAGCCAAGACTTGACCTGTACCTCAATGATGCTTTTGTATCAGGTTTGCAGCAGGTGCGCATCATACATGGTTTTGGCACCGGCACCGTGCGGCAGTTAGTCCATGAATTTCTCCGCAGGCATCCTCTAGTGGAGTCCTTCCGAGTAGGACATGAAGGTGAAAGCGGCGTGACGGTAGTCAAGTTGCAGGGCTCTAGAGTCTCTGGTTCGCGTTAGCCAGGATATATGTTACGCTAACTCGGTGGGGCAAGCATCAAGTCAAATGTGGGCTGGTTCTCCAGGTTTGAGGAGTGGCTAACTTTCAGGGAATCGTGGGACCTACCGGTTGAGGCTGAAGGGTGGATAGCGGTCGGTGGTTAGCAAGAAAGCATATACGGTTACTCTCAGTGACCATCGCAGGACACCAACTACGAAGTGGAACAGCGACTGCGGGTAGCGCCCGGTAAATAGAATAGCGAACCAGGCTATTATCACAGCTATCCAGGCGCCGATGTAAAGGAAGAAGAGGACAATGTAATGTGGTAGCGCCATGATCCACTTGACCAGCGGTAGCCAACGGTTGAGCTCCTCTTTAGCCACCGGGTAAGGGATATCGAGATGGACCGCCTGTTCTTCATCGGTGGAAGGGTATTCATCTCTGAGGAGCATTAGATAAGCACAGACGCGAGTGTTAAACCTGGTCAAAGCTACGTTCCAATCAAACCACCATCTGGGGTATTTTCGCCGGAAGAGTAGCATTAATACCGTCGGCAGTACTACGATTCCGGCAGCATAATTGAAGTTGAAACCACCATCTTCCTGAGTGATGGTAAAACCAATAAGTAAAGTCAAAATGATAATAATCGGGATGGCTACAAGTGGTCTGAAGAAAGTGGTCAACCGATTTAGCTTCCTATCGGGGTAATCGATAGTCAAGCTCATAGGATAGGCATTTGAATCTGTAGCCATAATGCGTGGGTGTTACGTATGGTTTGTGACCTTTTTTATTGTCTTTCCCTGGGCCATTCCTGCATCAACTTCTTAATGTGCTCGGCGAGCTTGGGGTGGGAACGAAGGCGGTTGATAAATATGGGACAGCCTTCGAGCAAGGAGTTTTCAGCGGCTGCTGCCAAGCTGGACAGCAACTGTTGCATACCGTATTGTGCTGGTCCTGGAGTAGCAGCCCCTGGCAAGGAGGACTCCAGTTGTCTTTTCAGGTCATCCTCTGTCAGCCGCATGGGCAAGACACAGTTCTTATACCAGGGGCAAGCCTTACATTGAACTACTGCTTGGGCTTCATCTAAAATATCACCCATTTCTGTCCTCAACCTCTTTGCACCAGCGTGGTATGGTCTTTACTTCCATATCAGCTCTTTGGTTCTATCATTAAAGTACCAGGTATGGTCAAGTGAATGGTTTATAGGACAGGTCTTGACTATACTCCACATTCCTTTTCCCAGATATTGTGCTGTGATAATCGCTTCTGCCTCCTCGTACCGAGGAGCGGCTGGCTTTCAACCACAAGGCTCGCCTTGTGGTGCCACCTCTGCCCAGCAGTCTGGACTGAAGCTCCGGGCTATGGATATCACCTCATCAACTGCATGGCGGGGTGAATCGCTTATCAGAGCACAGGCGCTGGACAAAAGCAGCATGGAGATAACTACTGGTAGACACAAATACTTGACCATTGCCCCGGCATTCATTTCCACAGCTACATATCCCTCCTGTACTGGATTGTACAGCTTGTGGTGGTGGGAATGTAGTCCCTTGTCTGTTTTGAGTTGTACTGACCTGTGTAGAGTTTCAGCCTCGCCACGATAGTTATTCCTCAAGTGCGGTGGTGGTGAAAGTCTTGTCCTCTGAGACTGCTTCATTCCCTGCTTTGTCTTTCGATTTCACCCTGTAGTGGTAGGTAGTTTCAGGCTCAAGCCCGGTCAGGTTTACCAGGTGATCGACCACTCCGAGTGACTCACCTCCGGTGGGGTCGTGATCTGGCACCGCAGGTGCAACTGAACCGTAACTATCGCTGGTACCATACTCAACCTGGCTGCTGGACGGCTCGTTAGTTTCCCAGCGGATAGCAGCACTGGTTGCCCCGGCAACTGCTGTGATGTTTTTAATTATAGGCTTTGTAGTATCCACTGTCGGAGTAGGGGTGCCAGAAGTGGCGAGAAAGCTTCTTATGGTACCACCGAACTGCCAGTATATGAGTCCGCCGAGCCCGACAAGAAGGACGATGAGTAATGTTATTAGAAACGGTCTAGCTGATGATGGCGGGGCTTTGGGTGCAGGGGGTGCCCAGGCCGGCTGTTGCTGAGGTGCCCAGGCTTGTTGTTGCTGAGGTGCCCAGGTTTGTTGTTGCTGAGGTGCCCAGGCTGGCTGTTGTGGCTGCGGTCCAGCCAGTGCCGTGCCGCAATTGGGACAAAACCTGGTCCCGGGGCTGACTGTAATTCTGCACTGAGGGCAGGAAAGGCTTATTTGGGCACCACAAGCCCCACAAAAGCGCTGACCTGGAACGACCGGCGAACCACAGTTAGGACATCTTTGTTGCATATCTCAAATTCTCCTGACCGTTTGTCTTCCTCAATCCTGAACCTAGACTTTACCCGTTTCTACATGCCCGTATGTTATCTTATGTATTACCCTTGATTATACATCTGATAGTTCAAAGAAAGCAATAGTCAAGCAGTCATTTTTGGGCAATTACACTTGTTGCTTTATAGAGACCTGCCAAATTACTGTTTATTTCTCACCACTGTCCTTGGTGGGGATGAAATAGCTTTTTCTGGATACCTCTACCCCGCTGGCATCATACAGTACCGCTACATCGGGTTTGCTATTGTCCCAGATGTTGCCTGGAGGGTAGTGGAAGCAGAAACCACCAGATTCAGGGTGGACCTCACCTGTGTAGACTCGGATGCTTTGGTAAGGCTCTATCGTGCAGGGACGTGGTGGATGGCAATTTTCGATACACTCTTGCCAGCTATCATACCAGGAACAGGAGCACGGCTTGAAGGTGGGAAAAAGAAACTCAGGTCCCCCCTTGGTTACGTTTTTCAATATCCAACCTGTAATGTTCTGTGGAGAATAGCTCAAGTTTTTGATTTCCACGTATTCATCGGGCTCAAGCATGCCGAGCCCCAGAGCCCTGTTTTGAGCTGGAGCGTGTCCTTTGTAATTGACGTATGTTATCTGGACAGGGCTTGTGGCTGGTCCAGTACCAGCGTGGTCTTCTACTTCGATAGTCCAATTGCTTAAGTTAGCGGCAAGTACCTTGAGATAATAATCGCCTTCTCCCCGATAGACGTGAGCTATATTAGTGGAGTTTCTGATTGAGCCAGATATTTTTCTTACAGGCATACCGGGGTTGTCTTTGGAGTAGACGAGTATGTCAAAGACAGCATATTTAGCGTTTTCAGAGTTCACTGTCCAAATAATACGCCACTTTGTGCCAGATATGCGGAATATCGCTGTCGTCTCGCTGTCTTTACCGCTAAAACTCTGGACCGGATGCCAGCCTGTCTCATCTGCTGGGCTGCTAACCGGGGCTGTTTGTTTCGGTGGCTGACTTGCTGTTTCTGTCGCTGGCTGGGATGGTGTGGGTAGCGGAGGAGCTGGCATAGGCTGGCTGCAGGCAGCCGCAACAAAGCAGCCCACCAACAGGACTGGAACAATAGGATAAATCCTGCTCAATGTCATATCTCACTAGTTCACTGCAGCATTGGTTCTCTGGTTGCTTCACCTCTGGGGGACTGCGTAGCTTTTTCTGGATATCTCCTCTCCTTTGGAGTTGTATAGTACAGCTGTATTTGGCTTGTCATTATCCCAGATATTGCCCGGACCCCAGTAGAAAGAGAACCAGCGATTGAGGAAAGGGGCACAATCATCAGGTGTAATGCCGAATTTAAGCCAGTCTTCGCAATCAGGGTAGACCTCGCTGGTATATACGCGAATGACTGCTCCTGGTTCTATGACAAAGTGGTGGGGGAAGGTGAAGATGGGCCAGTCTTTGTTCAGGTTTTTGAGTACCCAGCCGCCCATGGGTTGAGGACTGTCGCCAAGGTTCTTGATGACGACGTATTCGTCGGGCTCGACCCTTTCATAACAGCGGCATATATCTGGGTCCGGTGGATAGATTGTACCTTGGTAATGGATGTAGGTTATCTTGATTGGCGGCAACACCGGTGTGGAGCTGTCCTCTATTGTGACTGTCCATTGCTGCAAATTGCGGGCAAAAACCTTTATAGAGAAGTCGCGGTGGTCTTCGAACCCAAGATGGAAGGTGACATTACCGCTAGTGGTTCTGCAGGACAATGTTTTCCAGATGCTGCCGGGCATGCCAGCACAGTAAATGATGAGGTCCAGAGCAGCCTTTTCAGGGAGCGTAGCATCTACCTCCCAGATAATACGCCACTGTGTGCCATATATGTGGAATGGCGGCAGTGATTTGTTTCCGGAGCCAGAAAAGTCCCCCGCTCTGTACCATTGTATTTTCTTGGTTTGTTCCTCTTCAGGCTCATCATTTGCCGATGCCTTCTCTTCCTGTGGGGCAGGTACCAGATGGGGAGCTGGCGATTGTGTTGCTGGTGGCGCAGAAGATGGAGGATTCAGCGATGCCTGGTCGCAGCCCGCGAGCCAAAGTGATGTTGAAGTAACTAGTGCTGCCAGGACAATCAGGTATCTTATAACCCTGTCTCTCATTATGTTAACAATCCCCGAATGTAGTATACGTTACAGCAGACTCGAATATCAATAGAGCACGCGGGATTTTTGTGCATGACTTTAGTACTTAAGGTGCAACCTGATGGCAGGCTGGCTTATATTCTTGGCAAATGGGATACGCGAGCCTATTCTTCAATAACCTTAATCTGGGACGGGTCTGTCAGGATTATCTCCGGTATGCCTGAGCCTTCAGGGTATTCTTCGATTAAGCCGGTGACCTGAACTCGTTTGTTGAGGAAGTATGTTTCGGGATTTGGTGGGAACTTTTCTATGAACTTCTGTCTATCGCGTCCCCAGATTACGCATTTGAAATGCCGCTGATAGGGCTTATGAAAGTCGAGGAAGGTAGGTTTACCTCTGGTGGTTGCGGCGTAATGAGTGCCAACGATTTTCCCCCGGACCACTTTGGTCTGACCGATGTAGCTGGCTGCCTCCTCCCAGTTGATAACTCCAGTATGGACTGTTATATATTCGATCTTCGTTTCCACATCGCTGCCTCCAGCGCCCATTACTGCTAGGGAAACGGTGTACTTGCCAGGTGCGGTATAGGTATGGTTAGGGTGGCTTAGAGTGCTGAAGTGCCCATCGCCGAAGTTCCAGTGGTGGTAAGTGATGTCGCCTGTGGATAAATTAGTGAACGCGACTGTCAGGGGAGCCAGCCCCTGTTGTGGGTTGGCGGTGAAATCTGCTGTTGGTGGTGATATAGTTACCGGCTCGGACTTCTGAGTACAACCACTTGCCAGCAGGGACAATGTCAGAGCTAACCCAAGTAGCTTATGCATCATCCGAATTTTAACCCTAACGCAGTTGAACCTCAATAGTTTGAGACCGTTTAGCAATAGCCCATTCCTAATACACCTTAATTCCTCGGTGAATAGTCACAGCTGTTGTTGACGAAGTCTTTTTTTCAGAGATATAGCCCTGACCTTGAAGCATCATCAATTGTAACCACCGCGTGTAGCCGCGACCCTTCAGGGTCGGGTGCCTGAGGCTGAAGCCTCGGGGCTGCTTGGAAATTCTTATCCGCAGGTTAAAATCTCGGGGCTACGCGTAGGAAATAATGCTTGACTGAAGTCTCACAGCTACATTGGCAATCAATCTCATAGTTTGTTGTCACAATAGCCATTTGCTATACTCATCCGAGGGTGAGTCAGTTGGCAAACTGGTTGGGGGCGAATGATGGCTGTTTGCGCGCAGGTCTGGGATGAAGAAGGTACTGATTACTGGAGCCACCGGGTTCATAGGTAGCCACCTTGTCAGGGCAAATATTGCCAAAGGGTACCAAGTCCGTGCTTTGGTACTGCCAGACGACCCCGGCGAGCAAATGCTCAGGTCCAGGGGCGTAGAAATTGTGGTCGGAGATATCAGGGATTATAGCGCAGTTAGAAGAGCTGCCTCTGGCAGGGACATAATTTTTCACTGTGCCGCGGTGGTAACAGATTGGGCTCCAAGGAGACTTTTTCAGCAGGTTACAGTTGGCGGTACAGAAAACATTTGCCAAGCAGGCTTGGAGGCAGGAATTTCCTGTCTGGTGGATATGAGCACCAATGACGTATTTGGGCTGGACGAGTCTCAGACAATGGATGAGACTTTTCCCCTGCGCCCCTGGCATGAGCCGTATTCTGATTCCAAGATTGAGGCAGAGAGGATTTGTTGGCGGTACTGCAAGCAGCACGGTCTACCGGTAACAATGGTCTATCCCTGCTGGGTCTATGGTGAGGGTGACAGGACCTTTGTGCCGCTCCTTGCCGATGCAATATTGAAGCGAGAGCTCATATTCTGGCGCAAAGATGTGATTGTCTGGCCTACATATATCGATAACCTGGTCGACCTTTTGATGTTAATTGCCGAGGATGAGCGTGCTGTGGGCAATGGCTACCTCGTCCACGATGGCGAATTTACCACCCTGGAGGAATTTTGCGCCGGGATTGCTGCAGCACTGGGTGTTCCACCTGTCACCAGATATGTACCTTATGCTGTAGCTTACGGAGCAGCCGTGGCAATGGAGCTTGTCTGGAAGCTGTTACGCAAGCAGTCCAGACCATTGCTGACTACTTACACGGTGAAGAACCTGGGCTCAAGGCTCAAGTTCAGTATAGCCAAGGCGAAGCGCGAATTAGGCTGGAATCCCAAGGTGTCTTATAGCGAGGGGTTCAGACGTACAATGGAGTGGCTGAAAACGCTTGACCTTAAGATGCTGAAACAGAAGTAGTAACCAGAAGGTATGCGAAGAGCAACTCTGCGGATGGTGTCGAAATGAAGGACTTCAATGGTAAGGTAGTTTATATTGTCGGCGGTTCCAGCGGTATCGGTCTTGCCACGGCGAAAGCATTGGCAGCGGAAGGTGCCCACATTGTTATCTTCGCCCGGAGAAAAGAACACCTGGAACAAGCCCTTGGTCAGATAAAGAGTGCGAGAGTTTCCAGTTCCCAGCGGCTTTCTTATATGCAGGTGGATGTGTCTGTATGGGATGAGGTTAAAGCGGTCATGTCCCGGGCTGTAACTGAATTCGGTGTGCCCGATGTTCTCATCAACTGTGCGGGACGTGCCTACCCCCGCGTTTTCGAGGAAATCAGCTACCAGCAATTCACAGAGACCATGGAGGTGAACTTCTATGGGATATGGCATACCACTGCGGTGCTGGTGCCTTATATGAAGGAAAACGGTGGGCATATTGTGAATGTCTCTTCTATAGCTGGTTTCCTGGGACTGTTCGGCTATACTGATTACAGCGCCTCCAAATTCGCCATCATCGGCTTTTCTGAAGCCTTGAGGAGCGAGCTAAAGCAATATGGCATAACAGTATCCGTCCTCTGCCCGCCAGATACAGATACTCCTGGCTTCCATGAGGAGAATAAGACAAAGCCAGAGGAGACTAGGGCTATCTCCGCTGGTGCAAAGTTGCGGCAGCCAGACGAGATAGCTCGCGCCTTGATCGATGGTATGAAGAAGGGGGAAATGTATATCATCCCTGGTTTTGATGGCAGGTTAATATTTCTGCTCAAGCGCCTCTTTCCTGGCTTGGTTGAGTTCGTAATGGACAGCACTATAAAGAGGGTGCAGGCGCAAAGACGCAACGGAGGGTCCCCACAGAAAGAAACTGCAGGAGGCTGAATAAATGAACAGCACTGGAAAAGACAGGACGATACCGATTTTGGAAATAATCACCGCAGCCGGGTTTATCCTTTTCTGGGTAGCATTCTTCACTGTAGGGCTTGCCCCGGAAGATGCTCCGCAGTGCTATTTGGTCTATGAGCATGCCTTTCCGCTTCCCGATATATGTCTGGCTCTCTTGCTCCTACCTCGGGCGTACTCCTGCTCGGGCGGAGAGCGCTGGGAAAGACCCTGTCCTTGATTGCTGCCGGTGCACTGGTCTTCTTGGGGTTGCTGGACTTCAGTTTTAACATCCAGAACGGAGTCTATCTGGCATCGGTCGCGGACTTGGTCTTTAATGGTTTCATAAATGCCTGGTGCGTGGGATTTGGACTGGCTATTGTGCAGTGCAATCGATAGTTGATGTTTACGAAGTTCTTGGTGTGTTAGTACTCGCCGGGCACTTTCCCATGTGCTGTGGGCTGTGCTTTGACCCTGGACAATCAGTCGAGTTGCTTAATCATTTCCACTACCACTCGGGCGGGAAGAAGCGCCAGCGAGGGGAATGAACTGGTGACGCTGTGGACGGCATTTTCGTCAGCCAGGTCAGAAATGACGCGAACGAGTACAAAAGGGATGTTATTCATGGAGCAGACATGGGCAGCTGCAGCTCCCTCCATCTCCACGCAGTCGCCCCTGTAGGTATGCCATAGCTCCTGCTTATGCTTCACCGTGGTGACCGGCTGGTCACCGGTAAGCACCGAGCCAGCACGTGCTCTGTAGCCCAGCCTCCGTGCCGCTTCAAGGGCTGCGGTTACCAATTTGGGCTCTGCTGGATACCATCGCTGCTCAGTGCCAACTGCCTGGAAATCCCATTGCAGAGTTTTTTGTGAGACTACGAGGTCACCTATGGAGAGCTCCGGGCTCAGTGCGCCGGCTATCCCGGCGACGATGAGCCGGGTGATGCCGAAGTGGACGATGAGGAACTGTGTGCAGGCAGCAGCCCGCACTTTTCCTACACCGCAGCGGACTGCTATCACCCTGTGATGTGCCAGGTCGCCAGCATAGAAAGTCCGTCTCAGGTGCCCCTCAATGTGTTTCACCGCCATGCTTTCTGAGATAAGCTTGACCTCCTCGTCCAGTGCTCCCATAACACCGATTGTCAATGTTCCTGTCCTTCACCTGAATATCTGCATGCTGATTGTAACTTGCTGGCACACCGATATATAGCAGATAATGCTTAGGCAGGCAACTTTGGCATAGCTGTGTTTACAAAGCCCGCCATTATGATTAAAATAGATATTGTTCCGGGCGGTTAGCTCAGTGGTTAGAGCGCTTGCTTCACACGCAAGAGGTCACTGGTTCAAGTCCAGTATCGCCCACCATTATTTTAGACACAAAATAAGGCCC
>DTZC01000065.1 GCA_012961565.1 Dehalococcoidia bacterium | reverse complement strand
TTTTTCAACGGAGAACTGGAGCCGTCCCCGTGAGGAGATAGACGGCTTATTTCAAATTCTGGAAGAAAGGCTTGATGAGGGAGTCAAGTTTGCCCGGGAGAGCCAGATAAGAGTCCGCTACTTGGGCAAGCCTGATGGTTTGCCGCGTAGAGTGCAGGACAAGGTGAGGCAGGCTCTGGAGTTGACCCAAAACGGCAGCCGGATGACCTTGAATTTGGCTTTCAATTACGGTGGTAGAAGTGAGATTGTGGAGGCAGTACGGCGCCTAATTCTTGACGGCATCCCAGCAGAGGAGATAAATGAAGCAGTTTTCAGCCAGTATCTGTACACTGCAGGTATCCCTGATCCCGACATAATCATTCGCACTGGCGGTGAAATGCGGCTGAGCAACTTCTTGTCCTGGCAATCTGCTTATGCTGAAATCTATTTCACACCGGTGCTGTGGCCCGATTTCGACAAAAAAGAACTAGATAAGGCGCTTATTGCTTACAGTCAGAGGCAACGTCGCTTTGGAGGTCTAGCGCCAGAGCAGGATATCTCTAGCATGTCGCGCTCTTCATAGCTGGATTGAGGCTGTTTGGCAACTCCTTAACGAAACGTTGGGACAGCTATAGCTTGTTAGTCTCAGGTCTAGTATACTTGAAATAAAACCAGGGAGGTCAATGAACGGCAAAGACCAGATGCAAAGAGACCACCAGGGGGCCTCGTTGTTTTGAAGAACATTTAATAAGTTTACGTTTTGGTGTCTGGGATTATGCCAAAAAGGGACCGAAAACCGAGTCTCTGGGCGGTTTATAAATACTTTAAAGAGTGTAGAACAGGGATGAAGTGGCCGTGGACAAAAAACACATGTGGTTAAAGGTAGAATTCAATTGTCTGCCTACGGCGATAGGTAGCATGCCTCATACAGACCCCGAGGCAGCCTGCGTATTGGTCAATAAGTACCTGCCGAGTTTACCTCACTGGCCACAATTGCCCAGGCGCTCGGGTCTGGAAAACATGTATGTCCAGTTCAGCGAGGGCTTTCCCGGGCTGGTGCTGGAGGGGGACAAAGTCTATGTGGAACGTTCGGCGGGCTTTGATGACCAGCTTGAGCAGCTCTATACTGCCAGCGCTGAGGACAACCTGGATGACTATGGTATCAGTGACCAATATGCTGCTGGGCTTCACACCTTTGTGGCTTTAAAGCTGCGGACTGATATGGTTAAGGGCCAGGTGACCGGTCCTATCAGCTGGGGGCTCTGCGTCACTGACAAGGAGCAGAGAGGCATACTTTACGATGAGCTACTGGCTGAGGCTTTAGCCAGGTTCTTGCGACTCAAAGTCATGTGGCAGGAGAGGTTCTTGCGCCGCATTTCACGTGACACGGTCATCTTCGTCGACGAACCCTATTTGAGCTCGCTGGGCAGTGCCTTTGTCGCCATTTCCAGCGAGCAGGTGACCACTTTGCTGGAGGAGGTTTTCAGCAGCGTAAAGGGGTTCAAAGGAGTGCACTGCTGTGGCAGTACTGACTGGTCACTGCTTCTCAACACGTCTGCTAATATCTTAAGCTTCGATGCCTATAACTTTGCGGATTCACTGAGTTGTTACTTGGCTGAGGTCAAAGCCTTCCTGAAACGTGGCAGCGGTATCGCCTGGGGGATTGTCCCAAACGATGAGGATGCCTTAGCCAGAGAATCTGTAGCCAGCTTATATGACCGTCTTGGCGAAGCTATGGCGCCTTTCACCCGTGATGGCGTTTCTTTCAAGCAGCTTGTCGCCCAGAGCCTGCTCACCCCGTCCTGCGGGCTGGCATCCCTGTCTGTGGAAGCCTGTGCTCAAGCTTTAGAACTGCTGGCCGGGCTTTCAGCCAGGGTGAGACGCCGCTACTCACCATAGTTCCTGCTCCCTAGTGGCGCAGCGGGGTGACCTCAACTACACCTATCGTAGCGGAACTTACCCTTTGCTTCCCGCCCGCGGACGAAGTTAAGTAATGGGCGAGCGGAATTTGAAATCTGAAGCTAGCTGAGCGATAATACAGCGCGGATTTGGATACTTGAACTGGATGGTAAGGATGAACAAGAGAAAAAGAATGGCTTTATTGAAGCACCGGAAACGTCGCAAGAAGCTGGAAGAAAAAAGAAAGGCCTTAGCTTTGATGGCTGCTACCGGTCTTGCTACTGAACCCCCGGTGGAAGCAGTAGTGGCAGTGGCTGAGGCACCGCCGGCACCTAAACAGCGTGGCAGAAAAAAGAAAGCAGAGGTAGCCGCCGTTGCTGAAGTTGTTGCTGCTGGACCAGAGGTGCCACAGGAGAAGGTAGAAAAGGCACCTAAGAGGGCTGGCAGAAAGAAAAAGGCGGAGGCACCTGAGACCAAGGCTGAGGTTGCCGAAGCCAAAGCCGAGACAGAAGACGCACCCAAGAAACGTGGCAGAAAAAAGAAGGCGG
>DTZC01000064.1 GCA_012961565.1 Dehalococcoidia bacterium | reverse complement strand
GTCAGTAGTCTTGGAAATGGAGTACCACCAGCATAGAAGACTGCTTCGTATCCATCGTCCTTCAATTTCTTGATGGGTAGTCCGTCGCTGCCCACTTTGACATTGTACTTGATATCTATGCTAGCAATTCTAATTAGGTTGTCTATAGTTGTCTTCAGTATTACTTTGAGGAAGCGGTAATCAGGTATGAACCAGAGTGCTCCCCCCAGCCTATCTGACGATTCAAAGATAGTGGGCTTGTACCCCTTCTTGCTCAGAATATAGGCGCACATAAGCCCACCGGGACCACCGCCTATTATGGCAACCTTTTCTTTATCTTTGGTGACGGGTAGTGGTTCTTTCTCTTTAAGATAGTCTGTGTAATGGTCAGAGAGGAATCTTTTCAGCAGTCTTCTTCTTATTGAGCCACCCAGGGTCTTGTAGTTACATTCAAGTTCGCACAAGCCGCAGATATAGCCACAAATGTTGAAGAAGGGGTTTTTATCATATAGATAATCGCCTATCTGGATTATCCCTGCCTTTGCTGACCTCTCGTCTTCGGGAAGAAGAGATATGAGTACGTTGGTTCGCTGGATATCTTCATTGATAGGGCATCTGACTTGACAGGGAGGTAGTAGTTGTCTTATTGCTGGCTCGACGCTAGCTCTCTCACTGGTATCTATTTTCCACATGGTTATCCCTCCTTTGGCTGTCGGGTAATTCAGCAGATTTTAACAAATCTGTGCTTGGCAAGCAATAGGCATGGCAGCAAACAGGGCAGAAGCGGGTTGAAGTTCTTACCTTTGAGGTCGAGTGGACGAGGTGGACGATAACGGTTGTCTTTGTGCTTTACTTTAAGATGGAAGCAGCTAAGCGCCTCTAGTCAGTCGTTATGGGGGTATTGGACTTCGTCTATTTTTGTTCTGGTGTAGATTCTATAGATAGCCTCATTGGCAGTTGTGAAGCACTTAATACAGTCTTGGCACTCCTCAGGTGTGGTCTCTTCGAGATGTACTTCGATCCCAAGTTCCTGGTACATCTCCAAAGTCCTTTTGAGATGGTCGCCGCTGGTGATTGAAGCCAGTTTCCACCCTTCCGTTTCTAACTGTTGTTTAGACTTAGTCATTCTCTTTGCCCTGGTTCTGTATAATTATAGCAAAAAGCGTTCGAGCCTGATAACCACGCATTGCTGGAGTTAGACATGTAGGTAGTGGTTTGGGTATACTGTGAACTTGGCTATCCTGGGAGTAAGAGTCTCATAGGTAGGTGCAAATGGAGCTCAAGCATGGGTATGCTGAGGTGAATAATGTCACACTGCACTACGTGACTGCTGGTAAAGGCAAGTTGATAATGTTCCTGCATGGTTTCCCGGAGTTCTGGTACGAGTGGAGGAAGCAGCTTGTTGAGTTCAGCAAGCGTTATCAGGCTGTGGCTCCTGACATGCGTGGCTACAATTTGTCATCTAAGCCCGCTGAGGTTGAGCAGTATCGGATGAACTGTTTGGTTGAGGATGTTCGTGCCCTTGCCGAATACTTGGGGCAGAGGCGTTTCATTCTTGTCGGTCATGATTGGGGTGGGGCAGTAGCCTGGGCGTTTGCAATGCGTTACCCGAATTATCTTGAGAAACTGGTTATCATCAATGCACCGCATCCGGTTACGTTTGTCAGAGAACTTTGTGACAATCCAGCCCAGCAGAAAGCCAGCCAGTATATTCTGGTACATCGAACTCCTGAAGCAGAGCGCATCTTGGCTGAGGATAACTATGCCTTACTGGTTAAGAGTGTTTTGGCGGTTGGTCTGGAGCAGGGATACTTCACTGAGGAGGATCGGAAGGCATATGTAGAAGCATGGTCACAGCCAGGTGCGCTTACCAGTGGGCTGAATTATTACCGGGCAGCACGGCTCGGCTCATTTACTGGTAACAGTGATGAGGTGCTTACTGCAGACCCCTCTCTGTTTACGATTAAGGTGCCGACGCTGGTAATCTGGGGAGAGAAGGACGGGTATCTGCTTACTGGCAACCTCGAAGGTCTTGACAGGTATGTACCTAACTTGACAATCAAACGGGTTCCAGATGCTTCACATTGGGTAATCCACGAGAAGCCAGCGCTTGTTAGTGCCTACATACGAGAGTTTATTGAGAGCTGAATTGCTTTGCTTGAGTGACCTAGCTTGACAATGATTCTCTGCTAGACTTGCTGACTGATTCAAGGAGGGCAGAAATGAGTATAACCACAGTTTGTATTATCGGCAATGGCGACATGGGACTGCGATTGCAGGAGCTTTTGTCTAAGGGAGATTTTAGGATTATGACATCTAGATTAGAAGAAGATTATGCGGAACAAGCCTCAAGTGCCGACTTAGTTCTGGAAGTAGCTCCTGAAGAAATGGCTCTAAAGATGGAAGTACTAAAGGACTGCGACACAAGATGTCGTAAGGAGACGGTGCTGGCAACTACTACGGCAAACTCATGGGTTACAAAGTTAGCAGCAGCGACTGGAAGACCAGAGAAGGTCATCGGGCTGAACTTCACTAAGAACCCGTTTGAAGAGAAATACCTGGTCCAGATAGTCAAAGGTCTGCAGACGTCTGATGATACTGTCCAAGCCTCGAAGGAATTTCTGGAGAAGGCGGGAGTTTCTGTTGCCCGACTTGAGGAGACGCCAGGCTTTATCTTAGATAGGGTGATTGCCTCGGTAGTCAATGAGGCTGCTGTTATGTATTCAGCAAAGCTAGCTACCATTGAAGATATAGACAGGATGATGAAGGTCTGTGTGAATTGGCCGATGGGACCTTTCGAATTTGCAGATAGTATAGGAATTGACAGAATAGTGGAGACTTTGGACTCTCTTTCCCAACAGCTCGGTCCCAAGTATTTGCCTTGTTTCCTGCTCCGCAAAATGGTCCATGCTGGTTGGCTGGGAAAGAAGACGGGGCGTGGCTTCTACAATTACGCGAAATAATTTTGCTGGGAGGCGACCATGAACTTTGAGAATATTATCTACAGTAAAGAAAAGGGAATAGCTAGAATTATTGTTAATAGACCTGATAAGAGAAACGCATTAAACCAGACGGTAAGGCTGGAATTACGGCAAGCAATAAGTGATATTGAAGAGGACGAAGATATTAGGGTTACCATCATCACAGGTGCCGGCGACAAGGCATTTATAGGTGGTGCCGACATTGTGGAACTCAAAGAGATGACTCCTATATCCTGCGAAGCTAGAGCATCTACCTTAGGCCAGCAGCTTTACACAGATATTGAAAACCTCAGAGTCCCAGTTATAGCCATGATAAACGGGTTTTGCCTTGGTGGGGGCTGTGAGATAGCCATGTGTTGCGATATTAGGATTGCTTCGGAGAGTGCTAGGTTAGGACAACCTGAAATCAATATCGGGCTTTTCCCCGGTGGTGGTGGGACACAGCGACTACCACGGCTTGTTGGCTGGGGAAAAGCTAAGGAACTGCTATATACGGGCAGAATAATAGATGCAGCTGAAGCTGAAAGAATTGGTCTTGTGGACAAGGTAGTTCCGCAAGATAGGCTGGAGTCAACTGTAACTGAGTTAGCTGAGACTATAGCTAGTAAGAGCCCGGTAATAATCAGGCTGCTCAAAAAGGTAATTAACCAAGGGATGTATTCTAATCTGCTTGATGGGCTAGCCTATGAAAAAAGCACATTTGGTCTTTGCTTTGCCACCGAAGACCACAATGAGGGAATCGCTGCTTTTCTGGAGAAACGCCAGCCACAGTTCAAAGGAAAATAAGAAATTTTCGTCTAGGGGTGATAAGATGGAAATCAACAAGATTTGTGTCCTTGGTGCTGGAGTGATGGGGCATGGCATTGCCCAGGTTTGCGCTCAGGCAGGATATCAGGTCAATTTACGGGATATTAGAGATGAGCTTGTGGAGAGTGGAATCGGCAAAATCCGCCAATTTCTTGCCGGCAGTGTTGAGCGTCAGAAAATGAGCCAGATGGAGGCGGATAATATATTGGGTCGAATTAGAGGCATGACTGATTTGGCAGAAGCAGTCCGAGATGTAGATTTAGTCATCGAAGCAATAGTCGAGGATATCAACGTAAAGAAGGATGTCTTCAGGGAGCTAGACCGGTTGTGTCGTGAGGACACCATTTTTGCTTCTAATACCTCAGCTCAGAGCATCACCGAAATGGCGATGGCAACAAAGCGTCCCCAGAAGTTCATCGGCATGCACTGGTTCAATCCGCCTCAGCTTATGCGCGGGATAGAAGTCATTGTTCATGACAGGACCTCTAGGGAGACGTTAGAGACTATGGTGGAGCTGTGTAAGAAGTTAGGTAGGGAGCCTGGCGTGTGCAAGGACTCACCAGGATTCATTGTAAACAGGCTTCTCCAAATCTGGTATAACGAAGGTCTGAATATGTTTGATGAGGGGGTAGCTGAACCAAGGGACATAGACACTGCTCTGAAAGCGGCTTATAGTTTTAGAATGGGACCTTTTGAGCTGCGTGATATGGTTGGACTGGATGTTGCCTTGGCCAGTACCAGTACTCATTATCGGGAATTGATGAGAGAACAGTTTAAGCCACCTAGGTGTCTGATAATGAAAGTAAAAGCCGGTGAACTGGGAAGGAAGACAGAGCGAGGTTTCTACGAATATCAGCCTCGTGGGGGATGAGAGATGAAGATAAATGTGATGACCGATGTGCTTGAGGCTAATGACCGGATTGCTGCTGCTAATCGCCAGGTGTTTGACAGGTATAGGAATTTGGTCATTAATCTGATGAGTTCGCCGGGCGCTGGGAAGACGACCTTGCTGGAGAAAACTGCTGAAGCTCTCAAAGGAAAGTTACGGCTCGGTGTAATCACCGGTGACATTGAGACAACCCGTGATTCGGAGAGGTTACAAAAGTACCAGCTTCCTGTGGTGCAGCTTACCACCGGCTCTGCGTGTCATCTCGATGCTAACATGATTGCTTCTGCTCTACCTCATCTTGACTTAAGTCAGGTTGATACTCTCATTGTTGAAAACGTAGGAAATCTGGTTTGCCCCGCTGAATTTAAAATCGGGGAGGACTTCAAGGTTATGATGCTTAGTGTAACCGAGGGTGATGAGAAACCTCTTAAGTATCCACTGATGTTTCGTGAATCAGCGCTATTGTTAATTAATAAGATTGACCTGCTACAATACACCAATTTCAGCATGGAGGTGGCGAAGGCAAATGCGAAGAAGGTCAGCCCAGACCTGGAGATTATAGATATTTCTTGCGTTACCGGTGAGGGAATCCCAAGCTGGGTGGAGTGGCTTAGTCGATGCTACAGGGAGAAATTCGGGACTGTGAGACGTGCATGAGATGACAATCGCTAGGAGCATAATCGATATAGCTATCGCTGCAGCGGAGAAGGCTGGTGCTCGCAGAGTTACTAGAGTCAACGTGATAGCCGGGGAACTTAGGGGCATTATCCCGCTGCAGCTGACTTACTGTTTCGGGTTGATGGCGGAGAACACCATTGCTAGTGGAGCCCAGCTTGGACTGGAGATAGTACCGGTATCGGGGAAATGCCGGAGGTGTGATGAGACGTTTGTGGTGAAGGAGTATCGATATATCTGTCCCAAGTGTCAAAGCGAAGATGTCCAAACTGTTAGTGGGACTGAGCTTCGGGTGAAGGATATTGAAGTAGAATAGAAAATTTGGGAAGGAGTCACTTATGACTGAGGCGATTTATGAAAGGTTAACCGAGGCAATGAGTTTGAGAGGCGGAGCTCTACCGGTTGTAAAGAGTCCAGAACTTACCGCTTTGCTAGAGGAGCTTTTCACTCCCGAAGAAGCGGAACTGGCAATCAAGATGCCGGTTACTGCAATTTCTGCGGAGACGTTTGCCAAGGAAATCATTGGTGGCGATGTTAATGGAGTGGGGGGCATTCTGGAGACCATGGCTGACAAGGGACTTGTTTTTACTGCGGAGCGGAATAGTGTCAGGTTTTATACGCTGATGCCGCTGGTGCCAGGCATCTTCGAAATGCAATTTATGAAAGGAGAGGTTAGTGAGCGAATGAGAAAGCTGGCTCGCCTGTTTGATGATTACTTTAGTCTGACCAGAGCAACGGCTAGGCAATCGGTAGAAGCTGGATCCGGAGCTCACGCTGGCTTTCCTTTTGCCAGGGTTATACCTGTGGAACAGGAAGTACCACCCGATGTTACGATTCATGTATATGACAAGGTCTCAGCATATATCGACCAGGCAGACTATATCGCAATTAGTGTCTGTTATTGCCGTCACCACGGAGAACTGCTGGGAAATCCTTGTGATAAACCTAAGGACGTGTGCATGTCGTTTGGTCCTCAGGCAAAATATGTCGTTGAACACGGCTTTGGTAAACTGGTATCTAAGGAGGAGGCGAGACAGGTTCTCAACCGATGTGAGGAGGCTGGGCTCATACATTGTTCTAGCAATACCAGCAAGTACATTAGCTTTATATGCAACTGCTGTGATTGCCACTGTGGTATCATCCAGAGTATTAAGGAAGGTATCATTCCCATGGGAGCTGTCTCCAGTTTCATCATATCCGTTGATGAGGATGCGTGTAACGGGTGTGGCACCTGCATAGACAGGTGCCAGATGGATGCTCTTACCCTGCATGGTGCTATGGTGGTCCGTGACGGCAGGCGTTGCATCGGGTGTGGGCTCTGTATCTCAGTTTGCCCTACTGAGGCGCTTAAGCTCGAGTTGAGGAAGGAGGCACCGGTGCCGCCGTTTGACCAGCGGCAGTTGAGGATGGCTTTAATCTCTGCCTTAGGGCAAATTAAGTAAAATGCTGAGTGAACGGTTGTCTGTATTAAGTGCATGACTATGAGAGATTAGCCTGAGCTGCTTAAGACAGCACCTTAAGGAGTGGTTATGCCAGGCAAGAGTAAACAAGAATGGCAGGAAACTACTTTGGCCTCCTCTCTAAAGCGTTTTCCTGAACGACAGGAAAGGTTCGAGACCACTTCAGGTATTTGGATTGATAGGGTATATACCCCTGAAGATTTGGAAGGTTTCGATTATGGTGCAGCGTTAGGTTATCCTGGTGAGTACCCGTTTACTCGGGGTATCCAGCCGACGATGTATCGGGCTCGTGTGTGGACGATGCGTCAGTATGCTGGCTATGGCACAGCTGAGGAGTCCAACCGACGCTACCGTTATCTCCTAGAGCAGGGGCAAACAGGGCTAAGTGTTGCTTTTGATTTACCTACGCAGATGGGGTATGACTCGGATCACCCACTGGGTAGGGGAGAGGTCGGCAGGCTGGGCGTGGCTATCGATACGCTTGAAGATATGGAGGTCCTATTTAGAGATATACCTTTAGATAGAATAAGCACATCGATGACTATCAATGCTACTGCTCCTATTCTTCTTGCCATGTATATAGCTGTAGCTAAAAAGCAAGGGGTTGACCCAGCCTGTCTTGACGGGACGACACAGAATGATATTTTAAAGGAATATGTTTCCCGAGGGACTTACATTTTTCCACCTCGCCCATCAATGCGTTTGACTGCAGATATTTTCGCTTATTGCAGTCAGCATCTTCCTCGCTGGAATACCATCAGCATAGGTGGCTATCATATCCGGGAGGCTGGTGCTACTGCTGTTCAAGAGATTGCCTTTGCACTTGCCAATGGCATTGCCTATGTTGAAGCTGCAGTCAATGCTGGGTTAGAAGTAGACCAGTTTGCTGGCAGAATTTCCTGGATATTTCAGACCATCAACCACTTCTTTGAGGAAATTGCTAAATTGAGGGCGCTCCGCCGAATGTGGGCCAAGATAATGAAGGAGCGCTTTGGAGCTAATGACCCTCGGAGCTGGATGTTGCGGACGCATATTCAGACTGGCGGTTCAACGCTCACTGCTCAACAGCCTATGAATAACATTGTCAGAGCTACTTATCAGGCACTGGCTGCAGTGCTCGGAGGAGTGCAGTCCATGGCGGTCTCCTGCTATGATGAAGCTGTTTGTTTGCCTACAGAAGAATCAGTGCAGATGGCTTTGCGCATCCAACAGATTTTGGCATTTGAAAGTGGTGTTGCTGATGTTGCTGACCCGCTTGGCGGTTCCTATTTTATCGACAGCCTTACTGATGCTTTGGAGAGAGAGGCGAATAAATATATTGCTAAAATCGATAGCCTTGGTGGTGCTGTAGCTGCCATTGAGCAAGGATTTCAACAGAGGGAGATTCAGGAAAGTGCCTATCAATACCAAAAGGAGGTGGAAGAGGGCAAGAGGATTGTTGTTGGTGTCAACAAGTTTGTTTCTCCATATCCTAAAGTAGAAAAGCTACTCCGAGTTAATGTGGAGCAAGAGAAAAGGCAGGTTGAGCGTCTGTTAAAAGTCAAGAAGGGCAGAGATAATTCAAGGGTTAGTCACTCGCTCAAAAGGTTAGAA
Source organism: Dehalococcoidia bacterium (assembly GCA_012961565.1). Taxonomy (GTDB): domain Bacteria; phylum Chloroflexota; class Dehalococcoidia; order GIF9; family UBA5629; genus DTZC01. Next base: position 9,078 of record DTZC01000064.1, on the reverse strand, counting down.
CAGGTGGCTCGAGATGGGGGCAATACCATGCCTGCCTTCATCGAGTGTGTTGAGGCTTATGCAACCTTAGGCGAGATGTGTGATGTGCTGCGTCAGGTCTTTGGTGCTCAGAAGGAATACTTGGTTTTCTGAATCAGCGAGTGGGAACACTTGAAGGGGCACCCTTTAGGGTTGGTGTCGCAAGTACTAGCGCTTCGTCTTTTTAGATTTAGGCAACAGATAGGGGGTTTCAGGTTGATGAGGAAGGTCGGGGGTTAAGTGTGAGGTCGTTGCGTAGTATTAGGAAGAAGGAAGAGATTAGGGATCTGTTGGGCAAGGGGTGGCTAACCCATGATGCGATGTGGTTTTATCATGTTGCAGGAATTTGGCATTGAGCGGGCGAATACTCTGAATAGGGCTGCTATAAAATCTATGTCTGTAATTGAGGCACAAAGGCTGGCAGGGATTCTAGGCATGGGCAGTAAGCAGATTGAAAATTTTGAAGAAGTCAAAAACTTTCTGCTTGAGGGCATGAAAGTGACCTTACCATACTCGGTTTTTTGGCAAATTCCGTGTTGTTGTTTGCTCAAATAATGTTTTACATTGGGAGTGGGTGAATGGAGATTGCTTTGCATATAAAGGTATGAAGCGAATGGGGCTTTTAGATGGGTATCAGTGTGGTGTAGTCTATAGAATCGGATACTGGTTCCAGACCTGGGGTATCAAATTTAGTTCTACTCCAAGAATCGGGAAGTGCCTGATGCTTGAAACAGGATACTGTGCCGGGGACTTTCAATTCTTCTTTGGCGATTAGGTGCTTGTTGCTCAGCCATTGCCAGCTTTTCTTTTCACTAAGTGTGCTGTTTCGGTTTCGGCAACTGTTTCTTCTTTCTGGTTTTTGCAAATGCTGTGATGGACTATGATTCCGCGCTCTGGGTTGCGAGTCTCCCTTTTTTCGGTAACCTCGCCATGAACTCTTATGGTATCTCCGGCTCTCAATGGGCTGGTGATTCTTACCTTGTTTATACCAACCAGAGCAACCATCGTTTCCTCATCCCAAAAGCCTGATTGCTCCTCGAGTCCTCCCATGATGAGCAGGGTTAATCTTCCTGGTGCGATTCTGGTCCCGAAAGATGTTTTTTTGGCTTCCTCCTCATTCCAGAATATGGGCAGGGTGAACCCGGCAAGTCCGACGATTATGTTTATCATTCCTTCGCTTATTGTCCTGCCCGGTGTTGTGAATTTCTCTCCTACCTGATAATCTTCCCAGTATTTTGCCATGTGTTACCTCCTCTAAAAAGAGCAGCATTGTTGCAAAATTCCCGGCCTTATCCTAATTCCTTGCCTAGGATGGCTACGGCGCTCACCTGAGGTGGACCACCAAAGGTATGGGATAAGCCGAGTTTCACATCCTTTAGCTGGCGTTCCGGTAATTGGGCCTTGCCCTGTATTTGCTTATAGACTTCGTAGGTCATTCTCAGTCCGCTGGCAGCAACTGGATGCCCAAAGCACTTTAGTCCACCGTCACTGTTTACTGGCAATCCCCCGGGTAGCTCAAAAAAACCGGAATCAATATCTTCTTTAGCTCTGCCTCGGGCGCTGAAGCCAAAGTTCTCGTAAATTATAAGCTCGGTGATGGTGAAGCAGTCGTGGACTTCAGCGAGGTCAAGCTCGTGGCGCGGATTTTCTATCCCAGCTTGCTCATAGGCTTGGTGGGAAGAACTGACTAGGCAGTCCCAGTTGAGCCAGTCAAATTCTGGCCGAGTGTGGGGCAATAGGGGGTCGAAGGAGAGTCCTAGTCCTTTTATGTAGACCGGGTTGTCTTTGAACCTCTTGGCTTCTCTAGCCGGGACGAGTATTGCAGCTGCTGCGCCATCGCTGTTGCCGCAGCAATCGAAAAGCCCCAGCGGCCAGGCAATGATGGGGGCATTGAGCACCTGCTCCAGGGTTATCTTGTTGCGAAAATGCGCCTTCGGGGACATGCTGCCATTGTAGTGGTTCTTAACTGCGATTTTACCGATAGTCGCCTTTCCCTCTTCAGGAGTTAGTCCGTAGGTATAGAAATATCTGGTGGCAATAAGGGCAAAAGTTCCCGGTGAGGTACGGCGTGCTTCCAAGACTGGTCCCATACCCCGGCCGGTACCAAGTCCCGGAAAGCCGGTATCCTTGAGCTTCTCTATGCCGAGGGCTAGTACTATGTCATACATTCCCGAAGCGATGCCAAAGCAGGCATTTCTTAAAGCTCCGTGCCCGGTGGCGCACCAGTTTTCCACGCGGGTCATGGGCACACGTAGCTTAAGTGGATTGGCGGCGTGAGTGGCTCCAATACCAATCATTGGTGCGGTTACGGTGCCAAACCAACAAGCCTGGATATCCTTGGGCTCAATATTGGCATCTTCATAAGCTTCATAGGCAGCTTCTATTGCCAGGTCATCAAGACCTACGCTCCATCGTTCCCCGAACTTAGTACAGCCCATACCTATAATGGCAACTTTGTCTCTTATACTTTCCATCTCACCATCTCCTGTTCCTCTCTTACTGGACGGCATTTCCAGAAATAGTTATACATACCAGCCCCTTCGTAAATCCTTCTAAAGGTTAATTCAACGGGCATACCGATGCTAATCTCATTGGGTTCGCAGTCAGTCATCATGCAATATATTCTGGCGTTCTGTAATTCAGATTCAATTACAATCTGCGGTATCACCGGGTCATCACTTCTGCCGGCTAAATTATCGAGGGAGAATGTGTATATCTTACCCTTTTTGTCTGAGAGTCTCACCTCGTCATAGTTGTCCTTAGCCAGGCACCCATAGCATACCCGCTGTATGGGATAGGTGACAAGGCCGCAATTTTTGCACTTGCTGCCATGAAGGCGGATGGATGAGTTGCGCTCTCGCCAGCTGACGCTGGCTGATGGGAAGAGGCGAAATGGTTCGCCTGGTTGTGGCTCCAACAATCCGCGATAACTTAGGTATCGCTCGTAGCTGGGCAATGTTTTCTTGGAAGCCAAGTATCCTTTTACTGCCCGTTTACTGTTCTTTATTTGGCTCGAGTTAGCAGTGACCTCAAGGAGAAGAGCATCACTACCATCGCCGTAGCTTGCTAGCAAAATCTTATCGCCTCTTTTTGTTTCCTCCAAGGCTGCTACCAGCAATAACAGGGCATGGGCACAGCCACATGTACCTAAATCGTTGCTCAGCAGGTCTTGAAGTTGTGTCTTGGGGTCAAGTCCTAGTCGTCGTGCCAGCTGCTGCTGTGCTCGGACGGTAGGTGCATAAATTGCTGCTTTGGTAATGCTTTTGGCTGATAGGTTTTCTCTCCCCAGCAGACCAGAAATTGCCTTGGTCATATTTTCAAGATAGCCATGCTCGATTATGAAGCGGTCTTCCCAAGATTGCACGTAGGTATCCTTGTCCAGTCTCCACACGTCGTACATCTCATTAGATATGGAGTAGCATGCCTTGACCTCAGCAATCGCTTTTGTGTTTTTGCTCACCAGGAGCGCTGCTGCTGCGTCACCGAAAATCTGCTCATAATCTGAGCGAGGATAGGCGATGCGGCAGTCGGCGGCAGTAACGACTATGTTCTGCGCTGAGCCGCTGTTGACTGCGTCGAGCGCTGCTCTGAGGGCGATGGTGCCAGCTCGCAAACTGTTACCGAAGTCAGTGGTGATTATCTCTGCTTTCAAGTCGGTGGCAGCAGCTATCAGGTCGGCGCATTGCTTCTCTCGAAATGGTGCTGTGGTAGAAGCGAAGTATAAGCCATCAATCGTAGTCCGGTCTATGCCGCTGAGGCAATCGAGGACTGCTTCTACTGCCATGGTTACAGTATCCTCATCGTTGTTGGCTACGCTCCTCTCACCGCCTAGAGATGGTCTTCCCCAGGCTGCAGCAATTGTGTCTCGGCTTAGCCGCCACAGCGGCACATAGGCACCGTAAGAGACAATTTTTGACATCGCAAGCCTCCAATCACGTGTTACAAGAACCCGTTATAGCAACTCTTAGACGTAAATCTACAAACAGGCTGGGGTTTACAATCCTCATACTGATAGACGGGAGATTGTTTTGTTCTTAAGGTTGCTAGCCAGCCATTTTCTAGCAGGGTCTGAAGTATTTTATGTCGAGGATGGAACCGGTTCGTTGTGCCTTGGCTTTAAATACTGCCTCAACTGGAATGCCAATTTTGACTTTATCAGGTGTCACTTCACCTAACTGGTGGACCAATCCCCCGCAGGTGCCATCAATCTGGACCATAGCTAGGATTATGGGTTCACTAATTCTTGAACCATCGAGGTTTAAACAAGCCACTGTATAAGTGTGCACCCTCCCTTTGGTGCCTACATCTACCCAGCTTTCCAGTTTGTTATAGCAACGCTCGCAGAAAAGACGCGCTGGAACGTAAGTCAGGTTACAAGAGTTACACACTGTTCCCATAATCCTGGCGTTATCTTTGATTTCCCTAAAAAAGCGCTCTCCAGCAACACCAAAAGTATATTGTCCATATACCGGGATCTCCCCGTACCAAGGTTGCACTTGATTAACTAGGGTAATTTTGTCTAAAGGGCTCATCTTGTTCCCTCCTCGAACGGTTTCCAATATTTGATATCAGTGATTGCTCCTTGGCGCTGCTCCTTTGGTTTCCACACTGCTTTGACCCTCATACCGTTTTTCACATTTTTAGGGTCGACCTCCCCGAGGAGATGCATTATGCCGACACCATTAGAGCCGTCAATCTCGATTAGCGCTGGAATTCGAGGCTCTTTTAGCCGTTCGGCTTGAGTGCCAGTGTAAGCGATGGAGAAAGTATTAACTGTACCTGTATCTTTAAGGTAGACCCATTCGTCAACAGTTCGAAAGCACCATTCACAGAATGCTCGGGCAGGTAGTAATACGCGGTGACACTTGTTGCATCTAGTACCAACAATCCTGCCGTTCCTAAGTCCTTCAAAGTACCTACCGTAACCAACACCGGTGTCCCAGGCGTATTTCAAGTTAGGTCTCCATTCTGTAAAAAGGACTTTTTTCTCCTTGATATCAGCATCTTTCAGGGCTACTCCTGGCCATTCTTTAATTTTTTCACTCATTGTTGTCCACCTCCGTTAGATTCCTAGTACAACGACGGTACCCACCTGCATCTCATCGCCCCAGGCTTGGGCAACCCCCTTTTTTGGCTTTCCGGGCACCTGTCTCTTGCCAGCTTCTCCGCGGAGTTGCCAGAAAAGTTCAGCCGCCTTCATTACTCCGGAGGCGGCAATAGCATTACCGACGCCCAGGAGACCACCCGATGGGCTGGCTGGCAAGTTGCCGTCACGGTTGAAATAGCCGTCTGCGAGCAGTTTGGGTGCTTCGCCTTTATCACAGAGAAGCAGCCCCTCGATGTGGTGGAGCTCTTTGTAATCGAACGGGTCATAGGGCTCAGCGATATGGATCTCCTTACTCGGTTCTGTGATTCCTGCCATGTCATAAGCCATGCGAGCTGCGACCTCCACATATTTGGGATAGTAAAGGTCACGCTGACCAACATACATGGTGTCTAGACACCAGCCGACCCCCTCGATCCAGACGGGCTTGTCGGTAATCCTCCTGGCGACGTTTTCGGAAGCGAGCACCAAGGCTGCAGCTCCATCGCTGGTCGGGCTGACGTCAAGCCGCTTTACTGGCCAAGCCATGACCTCTGAGTTCAAGACATCGTCTACAGTGATTTCAGATGCCAATTGGGCACAGGGATGGTCAAGGGCGTTCCTTTTGTTTTTGACCGATACCAGTGCAATCTCTCTCTCTGTGATGCCATGGACAGTCATATAGCGGTTCATCTCCCAGGCAAAGAACCAGAGTAGGCTGGCTCCTAGCGGGCTCTCTGTAAACTGGTCCCAGCAGGTAACGAATGCGCCTTGGGGATGTGGCACGCAAGAGGACATCTTCTCCTCCCCTATTATCAGGCAGGTGTCGAACAGCCCTGAAGCTATGTGGTACCAGCCCTGACATACTGAGAAGACACCGGTACCGCCACCGACAAAACCTCTCATTGCAGGCTTACGCCAGGCACCGCACCCATCAGTCAAGTACTCTGACTTCATATGGACCATGTCGAAGGCATCGGGCGCTGTTCCGATAACCACGGAATCTATGTCGTTGACAGTCAGGTTGCAGGAGTCGAGCGCCATTTTGCCAGCCTCCCACGCCAGTTCTTTTCCTGTTTCCAGCGCCCGACGCATGAATTTGGTCATTCCAGCACCGACAACTGCTACTTTACGCATACTCATTTGTTTCCTCCTTAACTTCCTTACTCGCTGCTCAGTATTATTACAGCACCGCTGGTTGTAGGCACGCCTCGCCATGATTGCGCCAGCCCAACCTTGGCATTGGGCACTTGCCTCTTGCCAGCTTCACCACGCAATTGAAGGACTATTTCTAGGACGCGCTGCAGTCCTGTGGCTTCGCTCATCCAGCCAACACCGAGACTGCCGCCAGACACATTTATTGGTAGTTCCCCCTCTCGCTCAGTAACTCCTTCTTCTACCATAGCGCCAGCCTCGCCTTTGCGGCAGAACTTTAGAGCTTCCATATGCTGAAGTTCTTTGTAACTGAACGTGTCATCTATCTCAGCAAGATCCAACTCCTTCTTGGGATATTTTATGCCCGCCATTCGATATGCCATCTCAGCAGCTATTCGAGCGTAAGTTGCTTCACTCCAGCTCCTGCTTTCTAGGGTCGGCGTGTCAGAGCACCAGCCGACCCCTCTTATCCAGACCGGCTTCTTACTGAGGGCTCTGGCCTTCTCCTCGGAAGCTAATACCATGACAATCCCACCGTCAGTCGGCGAGCTGGCATCTAAACGGCTCAATGGATAGAAGGTTGTTTCTGAATTAAGTACGTCCTCCGTGGTTATTCGGTCACCGTAGGAAGCTAAATGATTGTCGATAGCATTTCTTTTGTTCTTGACGGAGACCAGGGCACAGTGCTCTTTCGTGGTCCCTGTTTCGTGGAGATATCGGTTCATTTCCATGCCAGCAATATAGCCGGGGTGCTGTCCTAAAGGCTTGTTGAAGACAGGGTCCATGGCGTGAGCAGTCAAGTAATTCTGAGTGAGCATGTTGGACAGTTTGCTGTGGGATTCTATAGCCACTATATTGAACTGTCCTGTCTGTATCAGCATGTAACCGCCGATTAGCCCCACAATACCATCATGGCAGATGGTATGGATAGACCGTAAGACTGCGCCTATATTGTCTGGGACATGAATGTCAAAAATACTTCTGCCCTCTGTGAAGTCCTCGGCGCAATTGATGAAGCTGTCGATATCATGTCTGGGACAAATCCCAGCATCTTCATAGGCTTTGAAAGCTGCTTCGAACATCATCTCTTTGAAAGAGACATCTGGAGTTACGACTCTGAACGGAGTATAGCCTATACCTATAATGGCTACTCTTGATTGCATATCTCAGCCCTCCTTCTTGTGTCAGTAAATCGCACCACGCAATTCTTCGTCTGTTTCCTGATTGCTAACTACTGTGAGTCCCTTGCTTGTTGAGTGTAATTATTTGATTATTGATGTGCTCGCTATTTCTCCTCTCAATTCACCTCCTTGCTTAAAGTGACATTCGCACTTTCATTGGTCATGTTTCAAGAAGTACCCTCGAGGGTCAAAAAGTCTCAGTAGAGTTAGTTCCTCTTCGGTTGGTGATTCGACCCTCCTTAAGTTCGGGGCACTCTCTAGTTCCCAGCCCACCTTCTCCCTTATCTGGGCCATTGCTTCCCTCTCCTTTTGGTCATCGCTGCTCGGGATATAGGCTGTAAGCAGGAAGGTGTCCTTGCCGTCAGGCTTTTCGAAAATACCCACGTCGGTTACCAGCGTCCTGACACTTTTCCCTGGGAAGGTAATGTAGGGTACTTTCTCAACCAGCCTCTGCTTGCCAGACGTGCTTACCACCACTGTTTCCCTGCTGGTGGTGGCTATGTCGTTAGACCCTCCGGAGCCGACTAGATATGTTACTCCGGGGATCTTTGTCGAATTTACATTCCCCTCTTTATCCACTTGTCCTGCTGCCAGAGCTCCTATACATTGATTTGACGAGCCGCCGACGAAGACACCTAACATGGTCTCAATGTTATTTAGAATCTTACACGTGGGCATGTGGTGATAGCTAAAAATGGTCGGGTCTGAAGCCCTGGGCAGATAGCCGTACATACCTATCTCCGCCATTAGGTCAACATCATAACGGTGCTCTCTCAGTTTATAAGTGGCTAGCCATGCTGCTAAATTCGACAGTCCGACGCCAGTGAGTATTGTTTTGAAACCTTTGGCAGCACATTTTTCTGCTATTACTCCAGCGCCGGCTATTACCATCTTCTCTAGCGGATTTGGAGGTTTCCCGAAGTCAATATTCGGGATTTCAGCCATCATTTCGGTTTTCCAGGCATCAGCATTGGCTTTTCCCTTCAGGTAGAGAAGCCGTTCTCTGCCAACCTTGGAAAGATATTCATCGTGGTTCTTGCAGTCCAGAATCCAGTATTTGATCCAGTCCAAGAACCTTTTCTCATCTCTAGATGCTTCCCTAACATCGATAATGAAGTCATAGTCGTCAAAGTAATGTTCGAATTCTGGTAACCCACAGTTGGTCATACCCCCGGGGTGGGCTCCGAAGGGCACCTCGCAGACTGCCCGAACCATATATGACGGGATGCGGGCGAGATGTGAATGTCTGCGGATATATTCTGTGGAGACTATCTTCTCGGCGGTAACTATCACTCCATTTTTTGCCCCCCAGGCTCCGAAGACATCGGCACCCAGCGGGTAGGTCAGTATCGTGTTGCCGCATGGGTCAGCGGCAACAGCATGAACCAGGGCAATATCAGGTCTCAAAGCCTTCATCAGACCGATTTTTTCACCGTTGTTAAATGGGTCATTAATCACCGTAAACGATTCCTTGTTTTCCTCCGCCATCGAACTCCCTATGAGTGACCTTGTGGGTATGATGTTCCATCCCATTGCCCCTGCCAGGAGTTTTTGAGGAATAGTGAGCATTGTCCAGTTCTCAAATTCTATCTCCCCAGACAGGTATGCTTTTTGTATCACGGGGTTGGGACCTGGAGATGG
>DTZC01000063.1 GCA_012961565.1 Dehalococcoidia bacterium | reverse complement strand
TCATCCGCACCGTCCAGGGCTGGGTGAAGCTCGGTCTCATGGTCGAAGCGCTTAAGGCTATGGATGATGCCGGTGAGCTTGACCTGTCACCGGGAGCCCTGACTAGCACCCGTGCTGCTCTGAAGAAGTACATGGAGCGTGACTTCAGTCCATTCACCAAGAATCTGGGGCTCCCCGAATACGTGACCACCTCCACAGACCACAGACCCAGTGCCAAGATAGTTATCGCTCAAATAGAAAACCAGAAGATAGTCAACCGCGGTATCGTGGATATGAAGAGCCTGTATCCCGACCTGTGGCCTGAGTGGCTGGGCTGGTAGAGCTGTAGTATATCCTTGAGGGAGACGACAACCTCTCGAGGAGGTGCTTTATGGCAGAAGCTGTAGCCGAATCCATTTTGAAACTGAATAACGTGGAGGTGATGTACCACGAGGTCATTCTTGTGCTGAAGGGGTTATCCATATCGGTGCCTCGTGAGGGAATCATCGCCCTGCTAGGTGCCAATGGAGCCGGCAAGACCACCACGTTGAAAGCTATCTCCGGTCTCCTGAAGCACGAGGATGGAGAGGTAACTGACGGCTCCATCGAGTATATGGGCGAGATAATACACAAAAAGCCCGCCGACGAGCTGGTCAGGAAAGGTATATTCCAGATCATGGAGGGCAGGAGGGTCTTTGAGCATCTCACCATCGAGCAGAACTTGATTGTCGGCGCTCACTGTGTCAAGGATGGGGCTAACATCAAGCAGCGCCTTGAGATGGTATACCATTATTTCCCCCGCCTCCATGATATGCGCAATGTGGTTGCTGGCTTTGCCAGCGGCAGTGAACAGCAGATGACCGTGGTTGGTCGAGCCCTGATGGCAGGTCCCAAGCTTATCCTCCTCGACGAGCCATCTATGGGGCTGGCCCCCATGCTGATAAAGGAGATCTTCGATATCATCAGGGTGTTGCACGAGGAACAAAAGTTGTCCATTCTGCTGGTGGAACAGAATGTCAAGCTCGCCTTGACCATCGCTCCTTACGCCTACGTGATGGAGCTGGGCAGGATAGTCATGGAAGGACCATCAGAGAAACTTAAAGATAACCCCGATATCAAAGAATACTACCTCGGATTAACCGAGGCTGGCGGTCGCAAGAGCTTCCGTGCCATAAAGCACTATAAACGAAAAAAGCGCTGGCTGGCATAAGTATTGTGACAAGAAATGTCAGATGATATTACCAATGGAATAAAAACGGAAAGGAGGGGAAATGAGACGATATTTTTGGCTTTTATCAACAATCCTGCTGGTAGCAGTTATTGGCTTCGTCGCGTGGGGTGGTTGCGCAGCACCAGCACCGGCGGGTCCGCCGGCAGCTCCAGAGGTCAAGCTGAACCGCATCGAGGTGGTCAAATATGAAGCTTTGAGCAAGGACTTCCCCAAAGGGTATAGCTCCACCGCCGTCGGCTTCTTTGAACTGGCACTTATCCTTGACATCACCAATCCCAATGATTATCCCATCAAGCTGGAAGCAGCCCGCGCTGCTATCGAGTTTGAAGGTGGACCGGACAAGTGGTTTGGCGTCGGGGCTACTCAAGCCTATGAATACCAGTGGGTACCTGCCAAAATGACTAACCAGCTAAGGCTGAATGCATTGTTCACCACCCGGGTAGTCACTTTGGCTCTGCTGGTGCCCGGAGCACACGCTCCAATGCTCAAAGCGCTGGGCATGAGCCACAATGACATGATTAGGAAGTGGTGGGATGAGGTGGACGACCTTGGATTTAAAATCCGGGTCAACGGTGACATGAATTTCACCAGTCCCCAGGGTGATGTCACTGCAACCTTCTCTGACGTCTTCCCCAAGTAGTCCGCCCGCGGTTCATGCAGTGAAATACAGACTAGACTAGAAGGAGGCTATGGGGATGCTCCTACAGCAGCCTGCGCAGGGTGCGCCACTTGGAAGTCTTGAAGGTGCACTTAGAGGAGAGCTCGCAGGGCTCAGGGCACTCATAGCCTCCTATCTCAATGATACCGCGGTAGCCTACATTTTCCGCCATCACACAGCAGGGAAAGATGGAAACTCGTATCCTCATCTCCTGGCACTCAGGTACCTCTGTGGTCGCCTCGCGGAAATAAAGGGCAGGTATGCGAACCGCCTCTCGCTTGCCCGAAAAGATGGAGCACCAGCTCACACTAGCTGGGCTTAGCGGGATTAGTTGGCGGACCAACTTATTCGAGAAACTGCGCAGACCCTGAGCCGTTAAAACCGGCTCTTCTGGAGCTATCCTGAACCCGTGAGAATAATAATACCCGCTACCCCGTGGATATGGCGAGCGTGCCGTTTCCTCATTCCAGCTCAAATTGCCGCTGGCTACCAGTACTTGTCTGATAGCTTCCAGCTTGCCCATCTTTCAACAGTCCTGCTTGCCTGAGTTACAACAACCGATTATACTCATAATAGTCAACTTGTCAACGGATGGCTATCCTGTTTAGACTTTAATAAATGCTGCCACCGAGCCTTGATCATGTTTGAAAAAAAATGCCCTCTCTGCAACCAGGATAATCCCGACGTCCTCGAAGACCACCTGGTAGCTTTCTCCGGTGACCATGGTTATCCAGGTCCCTCTATAATCGTGCGACTGTGCGTCAACTGCAACCGGGCCATTCACCGCTGCTCCTGGACGCTGGTTTCAGAAGAAAGCGAAGCCGTCATTACCAGATATCTCTCCTTTCTGGAAGCCACTCTGCCATTACCCCTCTTCCAGGTGCTCCGTGAGGAGTTGCTGGCAGCAAAGGAAAGCGTGGCACTCCAATACGGGCGGATTGATGCCTATGAACTCGGCGCCGAAAGCCGTGGTAAAAAATGCATTCTCTGCGGTTGCACAAACCCTGACTTCCTGGAGGAACACGATACCAGCGCCTGGTCTCAACAAGCCCAATTAGTCCCCACCACCATAATGGATGTCTGTGCCAACTGCCACAGGGTGATAGTCAAATTCTTCGAAAAAAAGAGGCTGCCTGTTTCAGAACAAAGCAAGACCTTGCTACAAAAATACCTGGCCTGCGCCCGTGAAGTGCTGTCAGAACAGATAAGGAACGAACTTGCTTCCTTTCTAGGCTTGTGACCTAAGATAAATCTCACAGCCATCAGCCCCCATTAGGTTCCGCGGAGATTGTTTGCTAATGTAGCTGCAAGGCTTTAATCAGGCATTATTTTTGTTTGTAGCTCCGAGGTTTTAACCCACGGATAAAATTATTAACCTGTAGCCCTGGGGTTTTAACCCTGACCACCCGACCCTAAAATCCAAATCCCGCTGTAGTGCCGAGGCTTTAGCCTCGGCTGCCCGACCCTAAAGGGTCGGGGCTACAGGTAACAGGTAACTCAAGGGTCGGGGCTACATTAGCGAGTTAAGATGTATAAGGAATGGGTTGTTGCTAAGCACTCTCTCCCACGGTTCTTTGACGGAATAGACGAGCAAAAGTAGCACGCAGTTTACCTTGACAGATAAAACAACCTTATATTACACTTTACCATCCAGATGAAGCATTGTTATTCCCAGGTGGCAAGGGAAGGGGCACTCGAACATTTAATAGGTGCCCCTTTCCTGCTGTACAGCTCGCCATCTCGGCTTGGCATAGTCGTGCATTTCTATCATCATTGACCAACGCGCAGAAAGGAGTTAGCCAATGGACCTTGTCTGGATAGCAACCATAAGCGGGATACTGGGGCTGGGCTTTGCTGGTTTCCTTGCCTATTTCGTACTCAGGCAGGACGAAGGGGCAGAACGAATAAGAGAGATATCAGCAGCTATCAGAGAGGGCGCTCTAGCCTTCCTAAGCCGGGAGTATCAAATACTGGGTATCTTCGTAATTATTGTCACCATCGTGCTGGGCATAATACCAAATCTCGGCTGGTGGGTAAGCCTGGCATTCCTTTTCGGAGCTATATCTTCTGCTCTGGCTGGCTACGTCGGTATGGATATAGCCATCAGAGCCAATGGCCGGACTGCAGTTGCCGCTCAGAAAAGCTTAAACGAGGGGTTGAAAGTCGCCTTTCGCAGTGGTGCTGTGATGGGAATGTGTGTCGTCGGCATAGGACTGGCTGGACTGACCGTTCTTTACTTTGCCTTCCATGAACACATTGACTTCCTCAAGATTATCCCTGCCTTCGGGTTCGGTGCCTCCGGGGTAGCCATATTTGCCCGAGTTGGAGGTGGTATCTACACCAAAGCTGCTGACACAGGTGCTGACTTAGTTGGAAAAGTGGAACGGGGAATACCAGAGGATGACCCTAGAAACGCTGCCGTTATCGCCGATTTTGTTGGAGATAATGTTGGTGATGTCGC
>DTZC01000062.1 GCA_012961565.1 Dehalococcoidia bacterium | reverse complement strand
GGCTACAGGCAAAAATAAGGGCTGGCTAAAGCCTTACAGCTACATTAGTAAACATCCTCGTGCCACTGCTATTGCAATTGTATCAATGCCAATAGTATCATACAATTTCGTGCAAACATCCTAGTTACGGAGGCTGAAAAAATGGCGGATGCCTGCTATGCGATGGTGATTACACCACACCCTGACGATGCTGAATATGGAATCGCCGGGACTGTAGCCAGATGGACAAGCGAAGGCAAAGGAGTTATATATGTGGTATGCACCAATGGCAGCAAGGGTAGCAATGACCCAGAGATGACCCCTGACCACCTGGCTGCTATTCGCGAGCAGGAGCAACTGGCTGCTGCCAAGCTGCTGGGATTGAAGGATGTTATCTTCCTGCGACATGAAGACCAGACCCTGGAGGACACACCAGAGTTCCGCAGGCAAATCGTCTGCCTCATCAGAACCTACCGCCCGAAGATCGTAGCCACCAGCGACCCGTACCGGCGCTACATATGGCATCGCGACCACCGCATCACGGGACAGGTGGTGCTGGACGCTGTTTTCCCTTACGCTCGTGACCGCTGGGCATATCCCGGCCTTATTGCCCAGGGTCTCGAACCGCATAAGGTGGAGGAAGTCCTCCTTTGGGGAGCGGAGCAACCCAACTATTTCACCGATATCGCTGACACCTTCGAAATAAAAATGTCAGCCTTGCGATGTCACCATAGCCAGGTCGGTCATTTCCCCCCTGAGTGGAACGAGCAGCTGAGGCGGAGGTACGAGGAGTTCGCTCGGGGAAAAGGCTTCAAACTGGCGGAAGCCTTTTATCGCATCGAGATATGGTGGTAGCGCTACAGGGTGTTAAGAACTGCTGGCTGTTTTGGGTTCAGGACTATCTGAAGACATAGCTCGGTTTTTTAGCCCTTACTACCAAGTAGCCTTGCTCCGTCTGTAGTGTGGGGAAATCGTTGCTCGCTGGGTCGGGACAGAGTAAGATGCCACCTAGGATGACAGCCAGAGGACATCGCCGCAGAGCCCGGGGTCATGTGGTCTGGAGGTAAAAACAGTGAACTCTCTCTTTTCTTTGCCCAGAACCGTAGGGTCGCCGTGCCCGGGATATACCTCGGTCTCGTCAGGTAACACAAAAATCTTTGTCTCAATAGACTTCACTATCTGCTCGAGGTCAGCCGGCGTAGCAGTTTTACCCGGTCCACCGGGGAAAACGGTATCACCAGATATGAGGTATTTGCCTAGCAGAAAGCACACACTCCCTGGAGTATGCCCCGGTGTGTGCAATACCTTGAGTTTCAGCCGTCCCACCTTGATGACACCACCATCATGAAGTTCGATGTCAGGACGGGCTGGCAGCCTAGCAGCATCAAGGGGATGAATTGCCACCGGGATTTTGAGCCGCGATTTCAGTTCATCAAGCGCACCGATGTGGTCGAGGTGGTTATGGGTTACCAAGATATATCTGGGGCTGGCGTCTGCCAGCTGCGCTAAAATCTTATCGGTATCCCCTGGTGCATCCACCAGTATGCTTTCTCCTGAGGTCTGGCATCTTACTATGTAAGCATTGGTGCCAAAGGGACCCAACTCGAGCCTGGTTATCCTGATATTACTGTCCTTTACTACATCTTTCATACTGCTCTCTTCGCCGGGGTGGGATGTCACTACATAGTTCTAAAGTCAACCTCGGCGCACACGGGCGAAGTACCAAGCCAGTCCCAGCGACATGACCAGAGCACCCAGGAAAACCAGCAGCACGTTGAAGTTGAAGCCATGTTCGAAGTCTCCCACGAAACGTAACAGCACAAAGCCGATGGCGAAATTGACCATTCCCCAGATGACGTTCACAATCGCCGATGATTCGCCTACAGTGGGAGGTGAGGCAAACGGGCTCTGGAATCTTCGCCCCGATATACCGTTAACGAAATGAGGCACACCATTTGCCAGAAATACACCAGCAACAAAGTAAGCCAGATAAACATACCAGGTCATACGGCTCTGCTCTCCTTCGGGCTAGCTAACGTTCTGCCAGATTCTAACATTACAGCTTCAACCGGTCAATAAACAGGCTGAAACATGCCTGGTATCTTGTGCTAAAATGCGGTAAGAGGGCTGCTCAGGATTAGAATGCTGCAATCTGGCACTTCTATGCCAGCACAAAACTGGGTCTATTAGCGGTTACAATGGTACGAAAAATCATAGTCTAAGTTGACCTGGGGAAGAAGGCGGTTGACAGATGCCATATAATCACCTCCGTGAACGGGGAGGAGTTGCCGATTTACCCGACAGATGCTACGATGAGCTACCGCTCCTGGTTGGCGAGCTCAGGGCGCAATACCCCGGGGCTGATATAGAGGTCTGGTGCCTCGGTGAAGACCGCGCTGGCAGGCCTGGCGTGGAAAGTGGATTTCTAGGCTGCAATGTGCTATAGCCTGCTGAAATAAACGATACATTCATAGAACCGAATCAGGTATCAGCTATACCGCTCTAGTTGTGCCACAGTTCATCGTGGCCGTTCAGCATAACCCCAACATAAGGCATTCGCGGCTGTCAAGGAGGCCACTATCGCAGTAGCTGCCAAACGTGTTACTATTTAAGGTGAACCTGATTACCTCGGAGCTCGACCTTGGTCTGGATAAAATTCATAGTTTGCCTAGGTATCATTTTGGTAGCCGGGACCAAGTTGTCCAAATACGGCGACATTATTGCTGAGAAAACTGGTCTCGGTCGCATCTGGATTGGCGCAGTCCTTCTTGCCACAGTAACATCATTGCCTGAGCTGGGCACCGGCATCAGCTCTGTAGCTTTGATAGGTGAGCCCAATCTAACTCTAGGTGACCTCTTCGGCTCGAACTTGTTGAATCTGGTTACCATTGCTATTGTAGACATCATTCACTCCCGGGGTCCTATACTCTATTACCTGGGTCCGGGCATTATACTGGCGGCTACTGCAAGCACCCTCCTTCTCGCCACAGTTGCTGTTTCTATCTATATAGCCCAGAATGTAGCTTCCCTGGGACTTTTCAACTACATTGGACTCTACTCGCCGGTCTTCTTTTGCCTCTATATGCTCACCCAGTATATGTTATTCCGCTTCGAGCAGGCTCAGCAGCCCCAGCCTGTTACCACCTCACCGGCGACTCCAGAGTCCGGCACTGTCTCTCTAAGGCGGGTAGTTGTCTTCTTCGCCATAGCGGCGCTGGCTACTGTGGGGGCAGGCACCTGGCTCAGCTTTATCGGTGATGAGATATCTCAGGTTACCGGCATCCGTGCCAGCTTTACCGGCACAGTGTTCTTAGCTATCTGCACCTCAGCACCTGAAATAGTGGTCTCTGTTTCAGCATTGCGCATCGGAGCTCTGGACATGGCGGTGGGTAATGTCATCGGGAGCAATCTGTTCAACATGGGCGTCACCATGTTCGTCAATGACCTGTTCTATACCGCTGGTCCTCTCCTCTCTTATGCCAGCCCCGACCATATCTTCACTGCTCTTACCGCCATACTGATGAGCTGTGTGGTCATGGCTGGTCTGGTCTTCCGTCCCCGGCTCTGGCCGCGGATTTGGATTGGCATAGATGGGGCAGCTCTGATACTCCTGTACCTCGGGGCAATTGCGGTTCTATATTTTGCAGCCTGATTTAATCCAGAACGAGTCATCTGCAGACTTTACCTTAACACCGGAGCTATGATGCTAATAAAG
This sequence comes from Dehalococcoidia bacterium, assembly GCA_012961565.1. GTDB lineage: Bacteria > Chloroflexota > Dehalococcoidia > GIF9 > UBA5629 > DTZC01. The sequence continues at coordinate 2,790 of DTZC01000062.1, read as the reverse complement.
AACTGGGAGGAACTTGCCACAACACCACTGAGGAAACTGACTCTGGAAATCATTGAAGCCGGCATAGAGCAGGTTCTCCCGGGAAATATTATGAGGTCAGCTCTGTATTACGAGCCCGGGAGTAAGTCCCTTCAGGTCAAGGATGTCACATACGATGTGACTAATGGCAGGATTTTTGTTATCGGCGGTGGTAAGGCAGCGGGACTGATGGCAAAAGCACTGGAGGATATCTTAGGTGCGGAGAATATCTTCGCCGGGACGGTTAATTGTAAGTCGGCAGCCTGCAGGACGAAGAGGATAAAGATGGTTGCCGCGGGACACCCCATCCCTGATAAGAGGGGTGTCGAGGGCGTGAAGCGGATGCTGGCGTTAAAAGACAAGTATTCCATAGATAAGAATGACCTGGTCATATGTTTACTTTCCGGTGGCGGTTCAGCCTTGATGCCATATCCTGTAGAAGGGGTGCATCTTAAAGACAAGCAGAAGGTTACCGAGTTGCTTTTGAAGTGCGGTGCTGAAATACACGAGTCCAATGCGGTGAGGAAACACCTCTCTCAGGTAAAGGGAGGCAGGTTAGGAGGGTTCTATGCGCCGACAAGAATAGTCTCCCTGATAATATCCGACGTGATAGGCGATGACCTCGAGGTCATCGCCTCTGGTCCTACGTACCCTGACCCTTCGGCCTTTCAGGATGCTTATAACGTGCTTGAAAAATACGATTTGATAGCCAGAACTCCACAAAGTGTTATCACTCATCTAGAGAGGGGATGCCGGGGTGAGGTGAAAGAAACCCCCCAGGGTCTGACCAATTGTGATAATCACATAATCGGAAATAATCGGCTGGCGCTGGAGGCGATGGCAAAGAAGGCAAAGGAGCTGGGCTTCAGACCCTATATCGTGACAGCGCAGCAGAACGGTGATACTGCCACAGCAGCTCATAGGCGGGCTAGGGAAATCCTGGAGGGCAAGTACAAGGACTATGATGCTATTCTGATTGGCGGCGAGACGACGCCGAAGCTACCTGAACATGCCGGCAGGGGTGGCAGAAACCAACATTATGCCGCAGTATCAATCGTAGCCATGAAGTCCTATCCCGGTAACTGGGTCGTCGCCAGTGTGGGTACAGATGGCTCAGACTACCTCCCCGATGTAGCTGGAGCCATAGTGGATAACGATACCTTATACCGGGCTACAGCCAGAGGCATAGACGTGCGCACATACATCGACAGGTTTGACAGCTACAGGCTGTTCCGCAAGTTGGGCCGGGCGCTGATAATCACTGGTAGCACCGGGACAAACGTCAGTGATGTCATGCTCTACCTGCTGGGGTAACAGGCTCACTCAATCCTGTTCAGCCTGTTGTACCCTCTCCAGTAGCATCGGAACAGTAGCCTCGGCCTTCTTAACGGTAAGCTGGCTAGCCTGCCCCCACAGTCTCTGGTGATTGCCCTCGCCCGGGTGAAATATTCATCCACAGTTTTCTGGTTGAAAGGCACAGCACCACCTTCCACTGCGGCCAGCATCTCACCCTCATATTCGGCAATTACAGGCTGGATGGCGTCCAGAGCAGCAGTAAAATGCCACAATGCCCTGCGGTGTAGCTTCTCACATTGCCACCAGTATGACGCCTCGCTGTAGTCAGCTCCCCCCTCCACATATCCTTCAGGGTTTACCGTGTCGGGGAGGAAAACGGGATAGTACGGGCTCAGGCAGGGGTTGGCGGCGCCGGTGGTGTAATAGAACTGTGTCCTCTCCTCCAGCTTCGCCACTAGGGAGCACACTGACTGGCTGCGGCGGATGAGCTTATCGGCGGCATGCATGCAGATAGTGCCACCAGACCTGTCAGGTGTCCAGAACGGATTGTCACCATGGTCGCGGAGGATAGCCATGAAGTCTGCTGTGGTCAAGGTGCCGCTTCTCTGCGAAAGCAGCATTCTGGAACGCCTCTCCCGCTGTGCCCCTCTGGCGCCCCAGGTTATTATCCTGTCAGAATAGCACCTGCGGAAACTGAAGTCAGCCTCGCTTTTGCAGTAACCTTTGCTGATAGCGTTTTCGATTAGCCCCGGCGAGCAGGCATCGAAGTCTTTCTCCAGCGAGATTATATTGGATATGCTCCAGCAGTCCTTCACCTGTTTCCATGCCCACCACGATTTTACGGTTTCCAGGACGTAAGCTTCCTTGGGGTCAGCGATGAGGAAGGAGTTCATGTAAAAGAGTTTGTGGCGGTAGCCGCAATTGCCGCCCTGTCCGTATTTCTCCAGGAGCTCGATTATGGTCTCCAGTGCCTCTCTGGCAGTGCGGCTCCGCTCCAGAGCTAGGCGCAGCAGGTCCATGCCGGTGAGTCCGGTAGGGCTCGGTTTTTCTCTGGTGAACAGTGCTTCGTTGCCGATAACCACACCATACTCGTTGGCTCCCATCTCGGCACCGAACATCCAGAATGGCTGGCATAGCAAGACCCTGGCGGTCTCAGAGACCTGTGGTATGCTGATGTGGGTGCACTTAACATGTTCATCCGGTTTATGCTGGCGGGGATGAATCTTGATATTCTGGACCTCATCGGGCTCCCGGTCGCTGTTCTTGCCAAAGAGAACGCTGCCATCGGCGGTAGCTGAGCCCAGCGCTACAATCGTATCGCACATCTTTTTTCTCCTTATGCCATAGCACGATAGACGTCCCGGACTATCTAGCAGTAGGTCATTTATACCTGGTAAAGCGCCCGCTGTCAATCACATATACTCTTGAGACTGTTTAGCAACAACCCGTTTTTGGTGCATATTAATCCACCGATGC
>DTZC01000061.1 GCA_012961565.1 Dehalococcoidia bacterium | reverse complement strand
CCAAGTGTAAGGTACTTTAATCCGTCCTTTCTGGGTTAGCATCCCCTCTTTATCGATAACTTCGAAGATGTCTTCTGATTCGGCTTCTAACATTTTGCCCTCCTATCTCGGGGAGTATACTGTTGGGTGATTTCGTAGCAAGCCAACGGCGGCAAAATGATACGACGTGTCCCTAAACTGTGTCAAGTTGGCGGTTTATTCGTTGGTAGCTGAATTCATAGGTGACAGTTTGCTGCTGTAGCTGTATAATCAGGTGGATGGTCTAGATTATCAACCGTCATAAGGAGGTTACAATTGGGAAGTAGTAGAAGATGCTGGTTGTTACTTTCAGGACTTATTATTCTGCTTGTGAGCTTATTTGCTGCCTGTGGCAAGCCATCAGGGTATGTTACGTATACCGATGAGGATTGGGGATATGCTATCAGCTATCCCTACAATTGGCAGATAGAGCTGACAGAGGATGCTCAAATATGTGTGGTAAAGTCGCCGTCTGGCAGGGCTTCGGTTCAAGTATATGTTACAGAGAAGCCTATGATAGCTCAGGATGCTGCCAACAGGTGGCTTATGGCACTAGGGACAGCCCATCATGAGGTGACTGTATTTGATAACGGTCCAAGGGACAGTTTTTGGGACTGGTATCTTTCCTATGACTATGAAACAGATTACGGTGTCTTCCATGGAGAGGCTTATTTCAAGCAGACAAGCGCACATCTTTACAAGGTGGATACAGCAGCGGATAAAAATAGATACGACTTTTATCCCTTTGAGACAATCATCTCTACATTCAAGGTATTCCGAAAGTAAATAGCAGAGAGGTTATAGTGGGTGTCACATATCGAGATTAAGTCCAGCTTGCGCGGCATTCCAATTTTGGTAGTTATGCTCTCGGTATTGCTGTCGGCTATTGCTTGTCGTCCGCAGCCACCGGCTATCCTTGTTTTCATTGCCACGCCTGATGAGATTACAATCGGTCAGTCAGTAACCTTAAGGTGGTCTATCAAAGATGCAACCAGTGTAGACATTGACCAAGGTATAGGAGATGTTCCTGCTACTGGGTCGGTAGTACTGTCACCCACTAGAACTTTGGCTTATACTTTGACTGCGACCAATGCCGGGGGTACTGTCAGCAAGTCTGTGGTCATCTACGTAAACCCTCAACCACCACCTCCTCCTGATACCAGGCCGCCTCTCATCAGCAGTGTAGTGGCTTCATTCGAGTCCGACACAAAAGTTGTCATTACCTGGACAACAAACGAGCTGAGCATCGGGCAGGTTGAGTACGGGGAAAGCACCGATTACGGGTCTGTGGTTACTTCTGGCAGCGAGTTTGGGACTGTCCATCGTGTCACCTTGGACGGTCTTGAATCCAACACTGTCTATCACTATCGAGTGAAGGTAAGGGACAAAGCTGGCAACGAGGCTGTATCAGCTGATTACGCCCTTATTACTCCGGCACCGAAATCTCCTTATGTATTGGTACTGGAGTGGGTAGAATGGGGGAGAAGAACCGAGGGTGGTGTTGTGCCTGGATTTGGCATAACAGTGGCTGAAAATACGTACCTTTTTATCAAAGGCTCGGTAAGGAACAATAGCCGGGCCACACTGAGAGGCGTGATATGCACTATGAACTGCTGGTCAGGCGACACCTTGACAAAGTCTGAAGTGTATGTTCATCATAGCCCTGTTCTGCCGGGGCAGGTGTTCGATTTCAACATGGAAACTGCTGATGACCCCTCTGTTGATAAGGTGACAATAGAGTTCGCAGATTCTTCGGGCTACGAAATCCAACTAATCAATCCGTAGTTGCTGATAACTTTAGGCGGAGCCTGAGCAACAGTGTGGTGGACCATATTAATTGTTTTTGTCTCGATTGTCGTTTTGGCGGCATTGTCTGTCGCTGTGACCAACGCCCTGTTTGCATGGCGAACAAACAGAGAAGCGGAGAGGCTCTTTAAGAAGCAGTCAGTAGCAGGACAACGTGTAGTCACCGAGGAGGACTTAGTGGTGTTACCAGAACCGATGCAAAGGTATCTGCGGTACACAGGCGTGATCGGGAAAAGTAGAATCGATGTCGTAAAAGTAAAACAAGAAGGCGATATCAGGCAAGCACCTGGCCAGCGCTGGATGTCCTTTGAGGCGGAGCAATACTTTGCAGTTGGCTCCCCTGCTTTTATTTGGCAGGCAAGGATAAAGGCATTTCCACTTTTTTCAATCAGGGCTAGAGACAAATATGTTGACGGCAAAGGGAACATGCACATCAAGTTGCCTCCGTTCTTGACCATTTCTGATGTCCGGGGCAGAGAAATAGACCAAGGCAGTTTACTCAGATATCTGGCTGAAATGGTCTGGTTCCCTAGTGCGTATTTGAGCAGTTATATTAGATGGGATGCTATTGATGCTGATTCTTGTAAGATGATAGCGGAGCACCAGGGGATGACTGTCTCGGCTATTCTGAACTTCAGTAAAGAAGGTGAAATAATCAATCTTATTGCCATGCGGTATAGGGAAATAAGCGGGCATTATTACCTGGAAGAATGGTCGCCTTCGATGCTTAAATATCGTGAGCTAAACGGCGTTAAGGTCCCCACTCAAATTGAGGTGGTGTGGAAATTGAGCTCGGGCGATTTCCCGTGTATCAGGATAAAGGTTGCCGATATTGAGTACGATAATTTTCCGATACCCGGTGCACTGGGGGGAGCATAATATTGGCCTAGAATTCCATCTCTTTGATATCTTTACTGGCTATTAACTTTGGCTCAGTGAGAGCCTGTACCTCTGCGGGGGAGATGCCGGGTGCGACTTCCCTGATCTCAAGGCCGTCAGGTGTTACCTCGAGCACTGCCATATCAGTTATTATTGTGCTTACAATTTTCTTTGCGGTGATAGGGAAAGTACACTCATTGACTATTTTAGGATTTCCCTTGGCATCCACATGTTCCATCAAAACGATGACCCTTCTGGCACCTTGGGCAAGGTCCATCACTCCACCGGGAGCTCCGATGGCTTGTCCTGGTATTTTCCAGTTAGCAAGGTCACCCTTAGCCGATACTTGAAGCCCTCCCACAATTGCCACGTCAAGATGTCCGCCTCTCATCATGTCGAATGCTTCAATGCAGTCCATGTAAGAAATGCCGGGTTTCTCAGTGATTGGTTCTCCTCCAGCGTTTACCAGTTCGGTGTCTATTATCCTATCGACGTCGGCTAAGGTAGGTCCAAAGCCCAATGCCCCATTCTGGGTGTGAAGGATGACACCCTCCTCGACGAAGTCTGCGACCTGCGCTGGCATTCCAATACCAAGGTTGACATACATGCCGGGCTTTAGTTCCTTAGATGCCCTGAGGCAAATAAGTTCTCTAGTGAGCCCTCGCCTTTCCTCTTTCCGTTCCTCCAGTTCCTTGGCCCTGGTTCTACCTCTGACTATCTGTCTTGCTTTCCATTCTAAGGGACGAGGCTCTCCCACCACGATTCTGTCTACGTAAATCTCCTGGGTCACCACGCTTTCAGGGTCAAGTTCTCCAACTTCAGTGACCTCCTGTACCTCGGCAATGGTAGTCGAGGCAGCCTTAGCCATGGCATGGCAAAGGTTCCTACTTGTTTGGCGGTAGACAAGGTTGCCCCGTCTGTCGGCTTTGCACGCTCTAATTATGGCAAAGTCTGGCTTTAGGGCAGTCTCCAAGAGATACTTCTTGCCGTTAAAGATTCTGACCTCCTTACCCTTCTCTATCTCGGTATCGGCGCCAACCGGGGTATAGAACGCTGGTATACCAGCGCCAGCTGCCCGTAACTTTTCTACCAGATTGCCGAGAGGGCAAATTTCAACCTCCACCTCGCCCCGCTCTGCCGCTTCAAGGAGTGGGTTCTCCATGGAACGAGCAGCTCCGAAGGCAGGATAAGGGGAGATAAACTTTTTTAGACATCTTGCTTCAAGGAATGGAAGTGCCTGGGTGACTGCCAGCCCTATCACAGTAAGTCCTTTTACCCGTTTTGCTGCCAGAGCCTGAAGGCAGGGCCAAGGAAAGCCTGGTCTGCCAAACCCCCCCACAGCCACCACAGCGCCATCTGTAATGTCGGCAATCGCTTCTTCAACAGTAACTACTTTGTCAACCACCTTATCAACCATCATGTCCTCCTGTGCCTTTGTTTTACTGCATTTGATGTGTCTTTCATTCTGCTGTTTGTCAGCATATTACACGGGCTTGAAGTACTCTATGTCCAGTATATTTCCCTCTCGCTCTTTCTTAAATACGGCTTCCACTCGCATTCCGATTTTGAGCTCATCAAGGTTGACTTCGCCAATGAGGTGTGCCAGTCCTGTGTCAGCTCCATCAAGCTTGACAACCCCATAGACAAAAGGCGCCTTAACCGGATGTACTGGCTCAGAATAGTGAACAACTGTGTAGCTTAACAGTTCTCCCCGGGTTCCTAACTCGACCAGCTCATCGAGCCTACTGAAGCACCAGGTGCAGGTTGTTCTAGGTGGAAAATACACTTTATCACACCTTGGGCATTTGACTCCTAGGATTTTCTTGTTGTCCCTGAGTTCGATAAAGAACTTACTTGCTTGAGCACCGGCATAATATTTGAAGGGGATTTCAAGTTTTCCTTCCACAACCAATGGTTCGTCTTCCATTTCTGTTACTCCTCTATTGTTCTGAAGCATATAATATCAGTCAAATCTCCAATTCGTTCCTCTTCACGCCAGACAGCTTGGACTCGCATCCCGCTCCGCAACTTTTTGGGGTTGGTCTCCTCCAGAAAGTGGTCGATTATGGCATCACTGCCGTCGAGTTGAATCGGTCCATGTACCCATGGGACTGGTTTCTTTTCTCCAGTGGTTGGGTCAATAAACTCGTAGTATACAAT
>DTZC01000060.1 GCA_012961565.1 Dehalococcoidia bacterium | reverse complement strand
TAAACATACTTGCATTAGGCTTGTGCAGTTTCCATCCAACTTTTCCAAATGCCTCTATCATGACATCTCTACGTTTTTGATAACATTGGCAATGTATACCTCGGTGCGTTTCAAGCCGATGGAGGCTAGAAGTTCATCAAGATACTTGCCCGCCGGACCAACAAAGGGGCGTCCTTGCTGGTCTTCATGCCATCCTGGTGCCTCACCAATGAAAAGCAGGTCGGCTTTCTCCGGTCCTTCGCCGGGCACTACTCTGGTGCGATATTTAGCTAACTCGCAGTCCTGGCAGCGTTCAATTTCCCTGTAGAGGTCGCTGAGCGCAGACATCTAAGGCAATCATAGCATAGCTACTCCTACCGGTCAATTTAAATCACTGCTAAGATAAAACTCACAGCTAGGAAGCAGAGGACTACAGCCGAGATACCGAGATATAACCTGTCCTTCTCTCTCAAGAAAGCAACCATTACTATAAGCACTGGCAGAATAGGCGTAAGCAACAGAATTATGACTCCCAAAGTGATAACAGCCGTCGCCTCCAGCTCTGAGAGCTCCTGCAGCAACTGACCCGACGAGACTGGAGGTCCTGCCTCCTCTATTCCAGCAATGATAGCGAGGATAAGCCCCAGCATAGTCAGTGCTAGCGAAACAACAACGCCTGTTTTGAGGCTGAGGCTGAGCCAGCTATCCACGTAGTGTCTGCCGCGTTTGGGTTCGGCACTGTCTTTGCTCATCTTAAGTCCGTACTATCCTCATGCCCGCCAATGCAATGCTGGGCTAACCCCAGCTAAGCGCTCCTGCGGTTACACTAAGTGTGAAAAGGATTTGCTTGTTAGTCACTTTATATTATGCGTGCCGCCCTGAGAAACATTAGGGCAGCCGTAATAAGTAATATGACTCCGAATATACGCCTGAGCAATACACTTGCAGCCCGCTGTGTCAATTCGCTGCCCAGCCGGGCTCCCAAGATGACAGCAATGACCAGAGGTGCCAGTACCACAGGCTGTAGAAGCCCATAATAATAGTAGATCAAAGCACCAACCGCAGTTGTGATCGCTATGACAAAGCTACTGGTAGCGATTGTTGCCTTCATCGGCATTTTCATTACCAGATGCATCACTGGCACATTGATGATACCGCCTCCAATACCAAGCAAGCTCGAGAGGATGCCGGAAAAGAAGCTGGCACTCAGGCCTTCGCGTATGCAGTTGACTTTGTAACTAACAGTCTGGCTCAGGTGTCGATCATAAAATGAACCTGCCAGCGAGCTGGATAAGCTGCTAGCACTACTTTTTGGCGGGTAAATCGACGCTTCTTCAGATGCCAGGTCCTCAGCGATTAGACTGCCGCGTCTCATCATGGTATAGGCAATGTAGGCGAGGACAAGTCCAAAAAGGACATTTAACACCGGTGTAGCAATGATGGCTGCAATCAGACCACCTGTGACAGCTCCAGGAGTAGTTGTCGTGCCCAAAAGTAGAGCTAACCTTATGTTTGCCAGGCGGTCCTTGGCATATAGGTATGTTGCAGTGCAGGAGGTAGCTACAATAGCTACAAGGCTGCTACCGATAGCTACATGAATTGGCAAACGCAGAACCAAGGTAAGAAGAGGCACAATAATGATGCCACCGCCAACTCCCAGCATCGAGCCCATAACGCCGGCAACTAGCCCGATGCCTCCCAGTGCCCACAGATTTAAATCAGTCAAGACTACTATCACACATAGTAGCACCGCTTGTCAGCAGGGTCAATTCCATCGTGCGCAGTTCGCTACATACCGGACAGCTTCCAAACTACGGACATCTGGTGCATGAAGCAGTCCTTGTCCTTGGTTGCACCATTCTGAACAACACGAAATTCCGCTGTCCCCATATCTTAAATGGATATGAAAAAATTTGTAAAATCTGGCAATTTCTGATAGATTTTTCACATCTGAAATGATACGGTCTCTAAACCAGCGTAGTCTGATCAGCATAAAGAGGAGCCAGCCTTATCCTTGGCATGAGCCAGACAACCCTGCGGCAGTGGACAAATGAATGAAAGTAAGATCAAGACTTTCATTACCCCAGGTGGGCACCGACGGTACAGAAAATCTGAGCTAGAACATCTTGCAGACAGCAACGCTTGCCTGGTTTAAACGGCCTGGTAGCCAGAATGAAAGAGACCCTGCTGATGCATCGACAACCGGCACGTACACATTTTAGTGCCACTTTATGGTACAGCAGGCTGGATCCTGGAACCCGTGAGCATCTGGCAAAATCGGGCAGAGAGCTGCTCCACTTGGTCATAGGATACATAAGCCAGCCCCCAAAGCGAAAACAACCTGAGATGCAAGCCCGCAACATCGGTGGCGAATTCAGAAGAGAAACAGCAAGACTAAGACTGTCTCTCGCCGAGACCATTGAGACTTTCACACTGCATCGGAAGCCCTTGATGGATGCCGTCGCGGGACTGCTTGGGAGATGAGAGATACTAGATGAGCGAGCAACAGAGGTGATTCCGCTGGCAACACATATTCTCGACCAGACTCTAATCGCGATGATAGCAGCTTATCAGCACTATAGTGAACATCCAACAGCTCGCTGAATGGCGGGAGACAGCATTAACGAGTCACAAAATGATATCGATTTCGAGATTGCTCTGTGATGCAGTAGGACCGGGCGATTTTCTGCGCTATGGAGTGCAAGACCACGCTGCCGAGAGACAGCGACCTATCGTCGTCTGGAACTGTACTGCAAGGTGCAATCTCCGCTGCGTTCACTGCTACAGCAATGCAGGTGACCACGACCCTGCCACAATTTTAAACACCGAAGAGGCAAAGGCGTTTATCCGTGACTTGTCCGCATTTCAGATACCTGTGATATTGTTCTCCGGTGGCGAGCCCCTGCTTAGAGAGGATATCTTCGAGCTTGCTCGCTTCGCCAAGGCACACGAACTGAGAACTGTGTTATCTACCAACGGTACGCTTATCAGCAAAGAGATAGCTGATAAAATCAGACACGCCGGCTTTACCGAGGTAGGAATCAGCCTGGACGGCATCGGTCGCCAAAATGACCGCTTCCGCGGTAAGGATGGAGCCTACCAAGCCGCCTTACAGGGTATCCGAAACTGTATTGCATTGGGGCTTAGGGTATCTTTGAGATTTACCATCACTCGTGACACCTTCACGCAGATACCCGATATATTTGACTTGGTTGAGCGGGAAGGCATACAACGGTTATGCTTCTACCATCTAGTCTACACCGGCCGGGCGAGCCAACTGAGAACGAAAGGTTTAAGCCATTCCCAGACAAGACAAGTGATAGATTTAATCTGTGACCGTACCTTAGACCTCCACCATCGTGGACTGCCCGTAGAAGTTCTTACTGTGGACAATCATGCCGACGGCGTGTATCTATATCTAAAGCAGAAGAGGAAAAATACAGCCCGTGCCCAAAAGGTCCTAGCTCTACTCCGGGCTAACGGGGGCAATAATTCCGGCATCCGCATAGCAGCAGTTGACCCTTCGGGCGATGTCCACCCTGACCAGTTCTGGCATCACTACTCGCTTGGCAACGTGCGACAGAGAAGTTTCAGCGATATCTGGCTGGATATGTCAGACCCGCTGATGCGCGGACTCAAAGCAAGGAAAGGACTGCTTAAAGGGCGTTGCGTCAAATGTCACTACCTCGACCTGTGCAACGGTAACTTGCGGGTACGAGCAGAAGCAGTTTTCGGCGATATCTGGGCTGAAGACCCAGCATGTTACCTGACCGACGAGGAAATCGGATTAGCCCATGAAGAGTAAGCAAGACAATGCTACTCCACAGCTCCACATGGTAGCCTGGGAGCTCTCCCATAATTGCAACCTCTATTGTGCGCACTGTCGCTCCTCGTCTGCCGACAATCTTCACCATGAGGGTCTGTCTACACAGGAATCTTTCCGCCTGGTCGATGAAATACTGGAGGTAGGCAAACCCGTCTTAATCCTAACCGGAGGTGAACCGCTGCTACACCCAGACCTTTTCCAGATAGCCGAGTACGCGGTATCTAAAGGACTTAGAGTAGTCTTGGGAACCAATGGGACGCTTATTACCGAAACCATCGCCCGCAAGCTGAAAGAAATCCCGGTTTCACGAGTGGCTGTCAGCATTGATTTCCCCACACCCCAACTCCAAGACAGATTTCGAGGCAAAACTGGTGCCTTTCAAGCAGCAATGGCTGGCATTGCCAATGCACAGCAGGCAGGTATCGAAGTCCAAATAAATAGCACCATAACCAGACTAAATGTCAGATATCTAGATAAACTGCTGGACTTGGCTCTCAAAGTGGGAGCAGTAGCCTTTCATCCGTTTATGCTCGTACCCACAGGACGAGGTAAAGGACTGAAGGCAGTCGAAATGTCTCCAGAGGAATACGAACAAATATTAAACTGGGTCAATGATAGGCAAGAGGAATTGACAGACAGGATATCCTTCAAGCCTACAAATGCTCCTCACTATCAGCGGATAAGGAGACAGCGGAACAAGAAACACAGTTTACCAGGAACATCGTTCGCCGATAAGACCGGAGCAACTAAAGAGGGCATTTCCGAGGTACGCGGTTGCCTGGCTGGCATAAGCTTTTGCTTTATTTCCTACCAGGGCAAAATACAGGGGTGCGGCTTTCTGGACATCGAGGCAGGAGACATAAAAGAACGGAGCTTTAGTGAGATCTGGAAAAGCTCTAGTTTATTTAGCCAATTGAGACAGCGGTCTAACATCAAGGGAAAATGCGGCATCTGCGAATATAAGAGTGTTTGCGGCGGCTGCCGTGCCAGAGCTTATGAGTCTACCGGCGATTACCTTGGAGCCGAACCGTACTGCATTTACCAGCCAGCGCTATCAGCAAAAAATGAAACTCGATAATATAGACAGGAACCTATTGAGCATCATCCAAAGCGGTTTTCCTTTGACTCCTAAGCCATTTGCCATCCTGGGGCAGCAGCTAGGCATCAGCAGTAACGACATAATTTGTCGCAGCAAAAGGCTGAAAGAGGAGGGGGTCATCCGACAGATAGGACCTGTTTTCAATCCCCAGAGACTAGGCTACCACACTACTCTAGTGGCACTGAAGGTAGCTACCGAGAGAGTTGATGCAGCTAGCCAAATCATGAGCACACATCCAATGGTCAGCCATTGCTACCAACGAAACCACGACTTTAACCTGTGGTTCACACTGGCGTTGCACCAAGATGAAGATATGAATAAAGAAGTATACAGACTGAGCTGTGCCATCAGGGCAGAGGCAACAGCAATCCTACCGGCAGTGAAGGTTTTCAAGATAAGGGCTTACTTTGCCCCCCATAACACTATTTCCCACCCATCACCCTCGACCACAGAAATGGTGCCTAATAAGAACTCAGGTATAGACTCGGGACTATCAGCCGACGACCGAGCTATAATTAACGAACTGCAGCAGGACCTGCCCATAATTGAACGACCATTCGACCTCATGTCAACAAAACTATCGATAGATACCGAAGAATTTCTGAGCAAATGCCGAGCTTTGCAGAATCGTGGAATCATGCGTCGCTTTAGCGCCTCTATCAACCACAACAAGCTCGGGTTCAAGGCTAATGCTATGGTCTGCTGGATAGTGCCACAAGATAAGATAGAAACAGCCGGTAAAGTAATAGCTAGACATCCCCAGGCAAGCCACTGCCATGAAAGGCGTACTACTCATCTCTGGCAATATAACTTATTCGCTATGATACATGCTGTTACCACAGGGGACTGCAAGACACTAGCAAGCACAATATCTACAGTTGCCGGTCTTAAAGAAAATGAATTGGTGCTGCTTTTCAGTACCAAGGAAATCAAGAAGACAAGGAGCCGGTATCAAGTATGAAAAGGCATGAGCATGCCCCAGCCTACTATCCCATCTTTCTGAATATCGCCGGCAAAAAATGTCTGGTTGTGGGTGGTGGCAAGGTGGCTTTGCGCAAAGTACAAGCATTCATAGAACACAACGCCGCTGTAGAAGTCATCAGCCCCGTTTTTTGTCCTGAACTAAGCAAACTAGCCGAAGATGGCGTCATCCGAGTACAGCTACGCCCTTACAAGACAGAGGACTTGAACAGTGCCTTTGTCGTCGTGGCCGCTACCGACGATGCTGCGGTAAATAAGCGCATAGCCACTGAAGCAAAACAGCGAGGAGTATTGGTCAACGTTGCCGATTCACCACAAAATTCAGATTTCATTGTCCCAGCCTACTTCAAACGTGGTAATGTCATCGTAGCTGTGTCGACTTCAGGCAAAAGCCCGGCACTTGCCTGCAAAATCAGAACTGAGCTAGAAAAAGACTTCATTGCCGAATATGCCCAATTGGCGTCGCTCATTGACGAGGTTCGTTCAGAACTAAAACAACAGAGAACATCAATCAGCAGCTATATCTGGCAGGAAATCGTGAGTTCCCATTCACTTCTTGAATTATTGAAACAGGGCAAAAGCCGGGAGGCAAAGGAAACCATACTCCAAAAGCTGAAGGGGTTAGAGCCATAAAAGCCATGAGCAGGCTATTTGGAACGCAAATTCATCTGGTCGGTGCCAACCATAATACGACACCCGTTGAAATCCGGGAGAAGCTAGCCATAAGCAATGACCGTATCTCCGATGCTCTCAAATTGCTCGGTAAATATGCATCTCAGGGAATCATTGTGTCCACCTGTAACCGCACTGAAATCTATACCTTGAGTGATAGCAGCACCAGCCAGCCAGGCCTAGAGTTCTTGAAATCCTGGACGAATAGCTCTGAGGCTGACTTGCTACCATATCTTTATTGCTACCAGAATGAAGATGCGGTCAGACATCTTTTCAATGTAGCTGCAGGACTGGACTCGATGATTATCGGCGAGTTCGAAATTCTGGGTCAAATAAGGCAAAGCCTAGAAAGGGCAAAAAAGGCGCGTTTAGCTGACTATCTTCTACAGAACCTGTTCCAGCAGGCAATCCGTGTAGGCAGACGTGTAAGAACAGAGACAGGAATCAGCAGGAATGCCCTCTCCGTTAGTTCCGTAGCTGTCGAGTTGGCAGCCAGAGCTATCGACGACTTGAGCACCAGCAAAGCGCTGGTCATCGGCACCGGTGAGGCTGGGCGACTGGTAGCCAAAGTACTCAAGGAAAGGGGAGTATCACAGATTGCCACTACCAGTCGTTCCTACAAAAAAGCCTCTGCCCTCGCTGCCACATTGAACGGTAGCTCGGTGAGAATAGAAAACCTCAGCCTGGAATTAGCTACCTGTGACATAGTAATCAGCTGTACCAGTGCCCCACATCTCATCCTGCATCGCAAGACCGTGGAAAATGCCATGCAGGTTCGACCCACCAAGCCCCTGGTGATTATCGATATTGCAGTCCCTCGTGATGTAGACCCAAAAGTGAAACAAGTCACTAATGTCTTTCTCTATGACATCGACGACTTCGCTCATCTTACAGAGCTCAACCGCAAACAAAGAGAGGCTGAAATACAGAACGCTATAGAAATTGTAAAAGCCGAGCTAGAGAAATTCACCACATGGTGGCGGAGCATGGAAGTGAAACCCATAATTCGCAGTCTTACCGGAAAAGCCGAAGGCATACGCCGAGCGCAACTCAATAAGACGCTGAAGAAACTGCGGCGATTATCCACCGAAGAACAGGAAAGCCTGGAAGCTATGACTAAGGCTATAGTGCAAAAGATACTCCACAGCCCCATTCAAAGCCTCAAAAATAATGTGCACAGAAGAGGAGACTACATCGACCTAGTCAGTGAGCTTTTCCAGCTTACAAAGGACGAGTCAGCTCAATAATCCCAGCGCCATGCCACAAACATGCTGTTTCAAAAAACCAGATGAGCAGGATTGTCATTGGCACACGCGCCAGTAAGCTTGCTGTCACCCAAGCTGAGTGGGTGATAGCCAAGCTAAAGCAAGCAGTCCCTGAGTTAGAGGTCAACCTGGTCAAGATAAAGACCACAGGTGACCAAGATATGAATGTGGTTCTAGGCAGGTCGGCTGGACAAGGAATTTTCGTCAAAGAACTCGAAATCGCTCTGCTCCACCACAAAATTGACCTAGCTGTCCACAGCCTTAAAGACTTGCCTACTGAAATTCCCGCTGGACTTTCATTAGCCGCAGTAACCGAAAGGATTGACGCCAGAGATGCCCTTATATCACAGGTAGGCAAGCTTAGTGAACTGGCTCCAGGTTCAAGAATAGGCACAGGAAGCGGCAGGCGCGCTATACAGCTACTTGCTATCCGCCGTGACATTTCCATATGCCCCATACGGGGAAACATCGACACCCGATTACAAAAGGTCACTCAAGGTGAGGTCGAAGGCGTCATTGTGGCAGCTGCTGCTATGATGCGCATGGGATGGCAAGATAGGATAACAGAGTTCCTACCACCAGAAAACTTCACACCAGCAGTAGGACAAGGAGCATTAGGCATAGAAATACGTTCTGGAGACGAAGAGACAGCGAGCCTTATCTCTAAGATAAATCATGAGACAACCTGGCAATGTGTAACCGCTGAGCGCACTTTTTTGAAAGCCCTCGGTGGTGGCTGCCGTTCCCACATAGCTGCATTGGGCTTGATATCAGGCGGCGTTCTGAGGCTTTATGGAATGGTTGCTAATGCCAGCGGCAGTCACATTCTACGTGCCTCGGCGCAAGGCAGCACCTCAGCCCCCGAAGAAGTCGGGCAGTCTCTTGCCCACAAAATGATAGAAATGGGGGCACTAAGGCTTATCGCAGACCGGGCTTAAGAACTTCCCACCAGCCCAAAAATCTCAAGTAGCAGGCGGTCTAACTCGCCAAGTGAGGTCGAGGCGAGCCACATCACCTGGGGATAATTTCAATGGCAGCAATACAACCAGACAACTCGCCTGATACAGCTTCTCTATACCGCCCTCGGAGTTTGACACGCTCTCTACTGGAAAACGCCACAACTTCACTCTGGGCTCTATCGTTAACTCCAGCTCCACAGCGACTTGCCTATTACCCAGGACTACCTTATTGACACCGTTTAGTTCACCCTGAGAATCGAGATGATGGTCATCCAAGGAAAGCCCTGGTATTCGATAATAAGCCTGTTCATTGCGCCCTCCGCCAAGCAGATTAATATTCCACTCACTACCAAAAAGAGCTTCCGCAACTGAACTACTTATGTTCTTCAACCGATAGCTTATACTCATCT
>DTZC01000059.1 GCA_012961565.1 Dehalococcoidia bacterium | reverse complement strand
GAACTGGCCCACTACGCCAAGGCCACCTACGATGTGGAATACTGCTTTCCCATGGGCTGGTCGGAACTGGAGGGCATTGCCAACCGCGGCGACTTCGACCTAGTGCAGCATGCCAAGTACAGCGGAAAGGACCTGAGCTATTTTGATGATGAGACTGGCGAGCGCTACGTGCCCTATGTAATTGAGCCTTCAGCGGGAGTAGACCGCTCGGCACTTGCCTTTTTGGTAGACGCTTATTATGAGGAGGAAACTGCAGAGGGAGAGACCAGGGTCGTTCTGCGTTTCCACCCTGACTTAGCCCCGATCAAGGTAGCAGTTCTGCCGTTGAGCCGGAATGAGAGGCTAGTGCCGCTGGCAAGAGAGGTCTATGCCGAACTGCGCCACCACTTTATGACGCAGTACGACGATGCCCAGAGCATAGGCAGACGCTACCGGCGTCAGGACGAAATCGGGACACCTTTTTGCGTGACCATCGATTTCGAGTCTCTGGAAGACCAGCAAGTCACCATTCGAGAGCGTGACAGTATGGCACAGATCAGGCTGCCTATAAAGGAGGTGGTGAAGACGTTGCGAGCTAAGCTGAGCGGTGAGCCTTTTGCCACCCAGCCACTGTGGGCAACCAGGACATCTGGCAGCTCAGGATAATGAAGATTCTCCATTTTGCTGACCTCCATCTAGGCGTGGAGACCTACGGGAGTCCTGACCCGGCCACAGGTCTATCATCAAGGTTGCTCGATGTTCTTAAGGTCCTGGACGAGGTAGTGGAGTTTGCTATTGCCAGCAGGGTAGACCTGGTGCTTTTCTGTGGAGATGCCTACAGGAGCCGTGACCCCTCGCAGACACAGCAACGCGAGTTTGCCAAACGCCTGAGACGGCTCTCGGAGGCGAAAATCCCGGTCTTTCTTCTGGTTGGCAATCACGATTTACCCAGCGCCGTAGGCAGAGCTACTGCCGTGGAGATTTTTGATACCCTGGCTGTCAGCCACATTTACGTGGGTAACCGGCTGGGCGTGTACCGTATTCCGACCAGGCAAGGTGAGATACAGGTGGTAGCTTTACCGTGGGCCAGGCGCAGCATGCTGTTGAGCCGTGATGAGGTTAAGAACCTTTCCATAGACCAGGTAAATGAGCGGCTGCAGGAGACGATGACCCACCTGCTCCTGGAGCTCATTGCTGGACTGAACTCAGGCTTGCCAACACTGCTGGCTGCCCATGTGTCGGTATCAACGGCGAGACCGGGGTCGGAGAGAAGCATGATAATTGGCAGAGACCCTGTTCTATTACCCGACGTTATTGCCCAGCCAGTCTTCGACTATGTGGCTCTGGGGCATATCCATAAGCAGCAAGTCTTGCTCCAAGCACCGCCGGTGGTCTATGCTGGTAGCCTGGAGCGCTTCGACTTCGGCGACGAAGACCAGGACAAGGGCTTCTATGTTGTGGATATTGAATCCAGCGGCAGGGAGAGACATACTAGCTATGAGTTCCACAGGGTTAATGCGCGCCGCTTCGTCACTGTAAAGGTTATCGTTGAGGATGGGGATGTGAACCCTGCAGCCGTAATATTGGGAGCTATCGCTCGGCAACAGGCAAAAATTAACGATGCGATAGTCAGAGTCCACATTTCTCTGCCTGCTACCCTCGAGGCTTCTCTGCGGGATGTGGAGCTAAGCAAAGCCCTCAAAGGGGCACACTATGTCACGATTGCAAAAGAGATCAGGCAGGAGTCACGTCCCAGACTGAGCCAGCGGGCAAACCACAAGTTGACTGCGGCTGAAGCTCTGAAGCTCTATCTGGAGGTGAAGAAAGTACCCCAGGAGCGACAGAGAGTCTTGCTGGAATACGGGGAAAGGTTAATCGGTGAGGTTGAGCGGAGGAGACAGGAGCAAATAGAGGCTGGTAGATAAGATGAAAGTCGGATTAGGAATAAGGGCTAAGATATTGATTCCCTTTCTGGCTCTGTCGTTTATTTCGCTGGGTGTCATCAGTTCACTGGCATTTCGCACTATCTACGAGATAAGCCATCTCACCAAGCAGAACAGTATCAGCATGGGACAAGAAGTGACACGGCAGAGTATTGCAGCACTGGAGGACCTGGGCAGGAGGCTGGTACAGCGGCGGGCATTGAATGTTGCCAATGAGATAGAGCTTTTCATGCGGTATCATCCTCACATAGATGTCTCTGAGTTAAAAGATAATGAGGAACTGGCAGATATAGCTGTGCAGCGTGTCGGACAGACTGGATACACCATGGTCTACGACAAGACAGGAGTGGTCTATTTTCATAATGACCCCAAAATGGTGGGCATCAACCTGCGCAAGATAGGCGGGGAGCCTGTTTACTTTCTGTCTATCGTGGAGAGGAGCTTTCTAGGAGAAGCCTCAGGCTATTATGAGTGGGAAGATACTGAGGGGAAGGTGAGAACGAAGTATATGCACTGCATACCTGTGGATAGGACAGACCTTGTGGTGGCGGCAGGCACCTATATCGATGAATACTCAGCACCTATGGAAGGGCTGGAAGCTGAGATAGCGGCCACTGTTCTAGCTACCACTCAATATATCGAGGAGCAGATGAGGAAGGCACAGCTGATATTTATTGCCATTTTTGGCGGTATGATACTCATCGCTGCAACTGTGATATTTCTGCTGGCTAGAGCCATTACGAGACCGATTCTGGCGCTGACCAGGGGTGCCGAAGTGATAGCTAAAGGCGAGCTTGATTACAGTATCAAGGCTGATACCGGGGATGAAATCCAGCAGTTGGCTGAACAGTTCAATAACATGGCTAGAGCGCTGAAGGAGTCCTATACCAGTCTGGAAAAGAAAGTGGAGGAGCGGACGCGGCAGGAGCGACAGAGAGCAGAACAACTGCGCACTATAAACGAGGTCAGCCGTAAGATTAGCTCCGTTGTCAACCTAGACGAACTGCTGCCCTATGTGGGCAACCTGCTGCGCGAGACCTTCCAGTATTATAATGTCAATATCTTTCTCACAGAGCCGAGCTCTGGTAAACTTGTGCTCAAAGCGCTGTGCATAAGCGGACAGAAGGGAGTTATACCTGTAGGAGTACCTCTGGATGTGGATGAGGAGAGTATAGTGGGCTGGGTAGCCCAGACAGGCGAGCCGATTCTGGCAAACAATGTAAGCGGTGACCCTAGGTATCGTGCTGTAGAAGCATTGAGGGATACCAGGTCTGAGCTCGCTGTCCCGGTCAGGATTGGGAACAAGGTTCTAGGTGTTCTCGATATTGAGAGCACCGAGGTGGATGCTTTTGGTGAAGCTGACCTGTTCACTGCTCAGACATTGGCTGACCAGCTTGCGGTAGCCATCGAGAATGCTCGCCTCTATGAAGAGACACGGCAGATGGCGGTGATGGAGGAGCGCAACCGTATGGCGAGAGAAATCCATGACACTCTAGCGCAAGGGTTCAGCGGCATTATCTTGCAACTGGAAGCGGCAGAGCAGGCGCTAAGCAGTGATGTCACCGCCGCAGAGCGTCACTTGAATCAGGCTCGGAACCTGGCGCGGAAAAGCCTAGCAGAGGCACGGCGCTCGGTGTGGAACCTCCGTCCTCAAGCGCTGGAACAATTACCGCTGTTTGATGCGCTGAAACAGGAGGTTGATAGGTTTACCCAGAGCACCAGTGCGCAGGCTCAGTTTAAAGTACAGGGTGATTGGCGTGATTTGCCATCCGAAGTAGAGGCGGGCTTGCTTCGAATCTGCCAGGAGGCACTCACTAACGTGGGGAAACATGCCAAGGCTAGCGAGGTTGAAGTGAACTTGACCTTCAACGAGTCAACAGTGGAGCTGAACATCCGAGACAACGGTGTTGGCTTCAGCCCGCGGGCCTCGAAGAGCAGCAAGGGCAAACGCGGTACCTTCGGGTTGATAAGTATGCGGGAACGAGCCCGCGGCCTGGGTGGTACGTTTGAGGTGCAAAGTAAGAAGGGGAAGGGAACATTGGTGAGGGTGGTGATTCCAACCAGATAGGAGGTGTTTGGTGGAAGCTATAAAGATTCTAATTGCTGACGACCATCCGGTGGTGAGAGAGGGATTGTTTGCCATGCTGAGCAGAGAGGCTGACTTTGAGGTGGTCGGTGAGGCTGTGGATGGTGTGGATGCTGTCAATAAAGCCAAGGAATTGAATCCTGATGTGGTGCTTATGGACCTGCGGATGCCAGAGCTGGATGGAGTTGAGGCTATGCGCCAGATAAAAGCAGCAAAGCCCGATGTTAAATTTATTATTCTGACCACCTTCAGCGACGATGAGTATATTTTCAGCGGTATTGAAGCCGGCGCTCGTGCCTATCTCCTCAAAGACACTCCCAGGGAGGAACTGTTCAAGGCAATAAGAGCAGTTTACCGGGGAGAGTCGCTCATCCAGCCGGTGGTGGCATCAAAGTTGCTCGACCGCTTTACCGAGCTATCTCGTCGGGCGCCCTCGGGAGAGGAACTTTCTGAACGCGAGCTGGAGATATTGCGGCTTATGGCTAAAGGTGCAGCTAACAAAGAGATTGGCGCCCAGCTCAGCATAGCCCAGAGTACCGTGAAGACACACATCAGCAGTATTTTCCAGAAGCTGGGGGTGAATGACCGAACTGAAGCAGTGACCGAGGCACTTAAGAGAGGTATAATTCACCTTTAGTCATACTGAAGTATTAGCTGCTGTCGGTGAAAAGGCTGATATCAGAATCAGCCTCTTTATTCAGAGGAAATCAGACACTATCCTGATTGCACAATCAGGTTGAAGAGGTAAACTTAAGACAGGTTGCGATATGTCGTTGTTGCCAGAAGAAGACGGGCATTCGATATCAGGAGAGAGAAGATGGAGAGAATTAAAGTATTGATAGTCGATGACAACGAGGTGGTAAGAGAGGGGCTCAAGAGCATTCTCGAACCTCAGGTTGATATTGACGTTGTTGGTGAAGCAGTGGATGGTCTGGATGCAGTGGTGAAGGCGGAAAGACTGGTCCCTGATGTTATCCTGATGGATGCCCACATGCCGGGAATGGATGGCACAGAGGCAACCCGACGCATCAAGAAAAGTCTGCCTGAT
>DTZC01000058.1 GCA_012961565.1 Dehalococcoidia bacterium | reverse complement strand
TTCAGTACAGGCTGTTACCGGGGCGCTCCTGCCTTCGATTTCCACAAAGCAGAGGCGGCAGGAGGCGAAGGGTGGGTGCATCTCTCTCACGGCACATAAATTGGGGATGTAGAGACCATTGTCCAGGGCTACCCAGAGGATGTTCGTTCCCTTTTTAGCTTTGACTTCGATACCATCAATGATTATTGTAACCAGGTGGTCATACCTCCAGCGAAGTTTTTGCCACTACCAATATCTGTGCTGGCGAGCCAATTTTATCGATTGCCTTTCTGATGTTCAGCTCTAGGATGTGTTTTTGTTTGGCGAAATACAGGTGGCTGTGACACTGGCAGTCACTGGCGCCAAAACCGGGGATGAAGGGCAGTTCTGTGGTCAAGATTCGGGATATAGGGCATTCAACTCTTTCTGGGGTTTCGAGGAGTATTATCTGGAGCAGAGTGGCCCTTTGTAGAAAATAATCGATATGCCATTTCATTTTCTTATGTATTGCCAGGTGGCGATTTAGCCTCGTCTTGAAGCCACCCAGGGCTGACCCTAGGTAGGAATAAAAACCTTGAGGAAACTGGACTGTCCCCAGTCTACCGATATCAAGGTACTCCTTGGTATTGAGCTGAGCAATCAGGATGTAGCCACCTCTTGCTGAACCGTCAATCGAATTCTCTAAAGCGGTATTCATATCTCCCTCTGGTTTTTTAAAAAGCTGTTTTCTAGCAAGTCGGCCAAGCCCTTGACGTCATGCAAAGAAAACTGTCTGGCACCGGTTTGGAGAGGTTCGTCCGTGGCTATAGCTATCAGGTTTGTAATTCCGCGCAAAATCGCTCCGGCTGCTCTACGGTGCACCTCTATCTTGGGGACGGCGCTTTGTTTGAATCCTTCGGCGAGGATGATATCGTAATCATCGCCGAGCAGACGTGCTACTTCATCAAGGCCAAGTTCCTGATGTATGGGTTTGAGGAGCATACTCTGGTTCGGCGAGATGATGACCGTAGCCTGGCTACCAGCTTGAATATGCCGCCAGCTATCCTTGCCCGGTTTATCCAGAGTTAGTTTGCTGGCGGCGTGTTTGATGGTGGCTACCCGGTATCCTCGGGACCTCAGCTCTGAAATCAACCCTTCGATGAGTGTGGTCTTGCCCGATTTCGATTTACCTACTATTGATATTAAGGGAGGCATTCAAATTCGACTGACATAAGATTGAGATTTATGTTCGGCTGACACTGTGGTTTCCAGGTGAGCATTGAGTAACTACTCTCCTCTTAGTGGTCTCTCCTGCTGGTATCGTGAAAAGTAACCAATCCTGGTGTTCTAACTTTGTTTTGCCTTAAGTGACAGCACCTGGGTGAAGTTGTGGCTCAGGGTGTCAATTATCTCAGAGCTATAGCGTTCGACGTGACCTTCGTCGCAGAGACGTGCTAGGTCTGGGTCGATTGGTATTTGGGCTAGGAGAGGGGCTGCAGCGGCTTCAGCCATTTCTTGGCCCCGGCTCTTACCGAACAGTTCGATTCTTTTATCAGTATCAGGTAGGGTTAGGTAACTCATGTTCTCCACGACACCGAGGATTGGAATATTCATCTGTTTTGCCATTCTTACTGCCTTCTTTACCACCATTGCTGCTAGTTCCTGGGGGCTGAACACAATGACCATCCCGGATACAGGCAGGGCCTGCATCACAGTGAGTGGTGCATCGGCAGTGCCTGGGGGGAGGTCTATTATGAGATAGTCAAGTTTACCCCAGAGTATATCTTCCCAGAATTGTTGGATGACTTTGCTGATAAGGGGACCGCGCCAGATCACCGCATCGTCCTCGTGTTCCAGAACCAGGTTGATGGACATCACGCTAATGCCTAGTCTGGACAGGACGGGTAAAATACCGGTGTCACCCCCATAGGGGCGGACTCCGGTGAGGCCGAACATCTTAGGGATGCTGGGACCGGTGATATCCGCATCGAGGATGCCTACCTCCGCTTCCTGTCGAGCCAGCCCGATACTCAAGAGTGCTGCTACCAGGGACTTGCCCACCCCGCCTTTGCCGCTCATTACCGCAATCACATGTGCGACATCATTGACCTCCTTGGGCGTAGCAGGTATGAAATTCACATTTGCTTGATTTACCTCGGGCAGCTCTTTGATAGTTTCGCTAACCCGGGACTCGAGCCACTGCTGGATATCCGAGTTCAAGGCTGCAGATGCCAGTGTGATATTGACTACCTGGTCGGTGATGATGATATCACGAAGCAGATTTAGCTTCGGCAGGCTACGCATGGCACCCGGGATGAGCACCGTTTCCAGACTCTGTCTTATTTGTGTCTCGGTTATCATCGAATTTGTTCCGTACTATCCTCGGATACGATAGGTCTTTCCCTAACTGGGGTGAAGTTTACTAGTTTTGCTTGCTGAGTTCAAAAAAGGAACCGAAAAAAACCGGCGTCCTGAAGAGATGCAAAATTGCATAAGTCGTGTACCGACTGACTCCCGTTGCGGACTAGTCCCTGGGTGGTACCTGGTCAGGCTGAACTTGCTAGCTATCGCTTAGCCCACTTACGGTTTAGTCAGTGTTCTTATGATATTACGGTCTTTGTCTCTTATGTGTATTGCTAGCGGTATCTCGCCAGGGAGAATATGTGTGGCGCAAGCGAGACAAGGGTCGTAGGGTCTGAATGCCATCTCAACCATGTTGAGCAGTCCTTCCTTGACCTCAGGACCTTTGACGAATCCCTTGGCAGCCTTTTTCACGGAGACACAGATAGGTGCTGCGTTATGCTGAGTGGCAACAATAAGGTTAACCTTTGTGACCAGTCCCCTATCATTAGTTTCATAGTGATGGATCAGCGTGCCTCGTGCTGCTTCAACACAACCGATTCCCACCTTTTTCAGACGGAGATTCATATTACGTATGTCTTTACTAGTCAGCAGTGGATTGTTCGCTATTTGCTGCATATCTTCTGCAGCTTGGAGTGCCTCAATTAACCTTGCCCAGTGGAAAGCTAGAGTATGGTGGCTTGGCTTGCCGCCAAGTGTATTGTACATCTCCTCATATTCCTTCTGGGCAAGTGGAGTAGCCATGCCGTCAGCAGCATTTAGTCTGGCCAGGGGACCGACACGATATAAGGATGTCTTATCACCCTCAATTAACCCGTTCCAGCCTAGTTTTCTCAAGTGTGTCAGCCTTATGTATGTCCAGGGTTCGACCCATTCTCCTATGTATCCGGTGTAGTCTCGAGGGTCGAATAGGGCATACTGGTTTCCTTGGGGGTCGACTACTCTCAGTTTGCCTTCATAGAAATTCACCTTGTTATTAGCATCCACCAGCCCCATGTCATAAACGTTCAGCTTATAGGCATCGCTGAGTATGAGGTCCAAGTACTTCTTGTTGGCAAGGACAACGTCCTTAAAGAGCTTAAGGGCGAACTGGGCGAATTCAACGGTGTCGTCAGCCGTCTGCTTTATCCATTTCCTCTCCTCTTCAGTGATACCTCTGGGCACACCGCCGGGCAAACCGCCTTCAGGGTGAGGTGGCTTGCTGCCGATAAGTCGGATGATGTCACGGCACCTTTTCCTTGTGTCTATTACTTTCTTGCCGATTTCCAGTCCGACTTTACTGATTACGCCGAGGATATTTCTTTCTGCCGGGTCAGCATCTGGTCCGACGACAAAGTCAGGTGCTGACAGAAAGAAGAAGTGAATGTAGTGGTCTTCGACATAGAAGGCATTGTAGTGAAGCTGCCTGACGAGCTTTGCTGCTGGTGTGGGTTCAACGCTGTAAACATCGTCGACAGCCTTTGTTGATGCCATGTTATGGGGGCTGGGACAGACGCCGCATATGTTGGGTGTTATTCTGGGCAACTCCTCAACAGGTCTGCCTATGCAGAACCTCTCGAAACCTCTTAACTCGACCACTTGCCAGTAGGCATCCTCGACTTCTCCCTTGCTGTCAAGAAAGATCTCTATTTTGCCGTGTCCTTCAAGCCTGGTAATTGGATTGATTGTTATGTTCTGTGTCATCGTTTTAACTCCTCGGCTTTTTAGACTTGTTTCTGGGACAATGCGGAGACAGGTGCTGAAAATCGGTAGAGATATCCGGGGACATCACCGATTTTCTCGATGAGTTGTCTTATGTCCTTGTCATTCTCAGCCTCTAACATGGCTGCTAGCGCGGAGATGAACTTTGCTCCGGCATCTTCGACTCCTTGGACAGGTCCAAAGCAGCCTCTACAGGGGATATTTATGTTCATACAAGCTTCGCCACAACCTGAGCGAACCGCAGGTCCCAGACAAAGTATGCCTTGGGCTAAGAAGCAAGTGTCCGGGCTGGCTTCAACCTCATGAATCCGCTTGATGTCACTCAGCGAGATTCGGGACGGCTTTGTGGCATTCCGATTGCATGTGTCACACAGTGCCTTGTCTGGTGCTAGTGTGGTCCCCTTTGGTGGCAGTCTGCCTTCGACAACTGCGTATATGGCATTGGCTGTTAAGTCAGGTGGTGGGGGACATCCTGGGAGGTAGTAGTCAACATCGATTATCTGATTCAGGGCGTAAACCTTTTCATAGAACTCCGGGAGGCTTAGTTCCTTTCCGTTGACCTTGGACTTCGGTTGAGGGTAATTACGTTTGGGATTGACCACTGTTGGAGCCTCACGGTAAACCCAGTTGAAGACGTCTTGCTTTGTTCTGAAATTCGCCATTCCCGGCGTACCACCGAAACAAGCACAGGCGCCGAACGCCAGTACCAGCTGTGATTTCTTCCTCAGGAGTTTTGCCACCTCCTCCTGTTCGGAGTTTCTGACATGACCGTTTATTATGCTCAATGCGATTTCGCCGTCTCTCTTTGCTTCAAGGTGGTGGTATTTGAAGTCCATAGCCACCGGCCAGAAAATGATATCAACAGCATTAGCTACGTCCAGGATAGCCTCATTTAGGTCAACGACTGCCTCATCGCAGCCCCCGCAGGAGCCAAGCCAACAAATAGCGACCATAGGTTTACCTGCCATGTTTGTTACCTCTCTTCCTTCAATTTCAAGCACTCTCGTTTTCGTGTCATCAGACAGCTTATCTGCTGGCTAATACTTTCATAGGACCCAACTTTTTGACCGTGCCGCTCATTTTCTTGACGAGTTCCGGTATCTTCTTGCCTTCAGGGTCAAGGGAAAGTTCTATCCTTACTCTCTCTGGCTCAATCCCATAAGCCTCCAGCACTTTTTGAAGAAGGTAGATTCGCTTCTTGCTCTCGACGTTGCCGTCCTGGAAATGACAGTCTCCTTCAGGGCAGCCAAGAACCAAGACACCATCTGCCCCCTGCCTGAAGGCATCCAGAATGTACTGGGCGTCGATTTTTCCGCTGCAGATGATAGGTATCCAGTTCTTTACTTGTGAGGACAGAGCTGCCTCACTGCCTAAGTATCCCCAGCCGAATTTACAAGAGAAGCATACAATCTTTGGTTCGGAGTTGCTCATTTTCCACCTACCTCAAAAATACTTATGTCAGAGAAGCATATACTGCCGAAATTCTCTGTTCAGTGGCGTCACCGACCAATTTTCTAGCGTTTGATGGGCAGGCTGCTATACACATACCGCAAGATTTGCAATTAAGCATGTCTGTAGTAGAAGTGATTTTCCCCTCTTTGTTTATCAGGCGAGCTGAATCATAATTGCACACATAGACGCAAATACCGCAGCCGCAGCATATTTGCTCGTCCACCTCGACGGTAGGCAGGGATTCCTGAAGCCCGATTGAGACACAGGCTTTGCAAGATATGCAAGGACCACAGGCCAGGCATCTTCTTGCCTCTTCGATAGCTTCTTTCAGTGTGAGACCTTTTTCGAACATTTCAAAGTCCATCCTCTTGGAGGCAGGAACCCAGCTTACTTTGACTGCTGGATCGTAGGCATGTTTTATCGGAGTACCTGCTTTTTCGTATTCTATCTTGCGCCCTTCCATCATATCCAGGCCTCGCAGTTTTCTGTGGATTGATTCTGCAGCCTCTATGCCCTCTTTCATTGCATCTACCATGAATCCTATTCTCCTTGCGTCACCGCCAATGAAGACAGAGTCGTCCTTTAGGCTTTGCAGCGTTACCGGGTTGACTGCGATTCTGCCTCTTTCGTCTAGGAGCCCCTCTTTTTCTAGAAATGCTCTGTCTGCGCCCTGCCCAATCGTAATCAGCAGTATATCTCCGGTCAAATCTATGCAGTCAGAGCAATCGAATTTTGGATTAAAGCCTTTTTCGTCGAAAACACTTACGCATCGGGGGGAGTTGATTCCCTTGAACTTGCCGTTCTCGCCTCTGATTTCGCGGACACCACGTGAATATATGATTTTTATTCCTTCCTCTGTAGCGCCGACTATTTCATCCTCGTCAGCCGGGATGCCATCTTTTGAGGTCTTGTCTTCGCACTCGAGGGCAACAACTGTGACCTCTCCGCCAAGGCGCCTAGCTGTTCTGGCGACATCGAAAGCGACATTACCACCGCCGATGACGATTACCCTCTTGTTTTTGAATTGATCGCGACTGACCTTGCCTTTGTTCGCGTCATCGAGGAGGTTCGAGTGGGGTATGAGATCCTC
>DTZC01000057.1 GCA_012961565.1 Dehalococcoidia bacterium | reverse complement strand
TTTCTCATCCTTGACTAGATTAACATCGGCTATGATATGGACACTATCCACTATCTGCAGCTTGCCCAATTTGACGCCCCTTTCTATACCTATGAGGATGATATCGTTAAAAAGCTCCTCATAGACCTTAGCCGACTTTTGCTTGACAAAATGGATAATTAGTGTTAAACTGTTTTTTTACAGTATCGATATGCCTTTTTGGTCTTTTAATCATCCTTTCCCCAATCACAATCCTTAGGTTATAGTCCGTCTCTTGATAGTATTGCATTTGGGACATTATGTCTTATTTTAGGCAGGGGGTTATATGGCTGTTTATTTAGAGCCTGAGAAACGAACTGTTGCTCTAGGAGAAAGGAAGTCTTTCGCTAGACTTCCTGAAGTTTTGGAGATCCCTAACCTAATTCAAGTCCAGTTGGATTCATTCCGATGGTTTCAGGAAGAAGGGCTAAAGGAACTTTTCAAGGAAGTTTCACCAATTCTAGATTTCACCGGAACAAGGCTGGAATTGCATTTTGAGGGCTATGAGTTTCGGGAGCCTCCGTATTCTGTGGAGCAATGCCGCGAACGGGATATGTCATACGCAGCTCCTCTATATGTCAGGTCCAAACTGGTAGTCAGAGATACTGGAGAAATCAAAGAGCAGGAGATATTCTTTGGTGACATCCCACTTATGACCGAGAAAGGCACCTTCATAATTAGCGGTGCCGAGAGGGTAGTGGTGAACCAGTTACTCCGTTCTCCCGGGATTTATTTCAGCATGCAGGAAGATCCAGCTAGTGGACGTGAGTTGTGTTCTGCTAAACTGATCCCTGAACATGGTGCTTGGCTAGAGTTTGAAACATCAGGCAGAGACGTGATTTTCGTAAAGGTGGATGGTAAGAGAAAAATCCCAGTGGCAATTCTACTTCGCGCCATTGGTTACCACAATGATAGCGAACTGCTGGAGCTTTTCCAGGAGGATGAAAAGCTATCCGAGCATAACTTCATGCAATCTACAATAGAGAGGGAGCCTTCAGTCAGGACTAGAGAAGAGGCTCTTATTGATATCTACAAGCGACTGCGGCCGGGCGAACCGCCTACTATCGATAATGCTCAAGCACTCCTGAATAATCTTTTCTTCAATCCTAGACGTTATGACTTAGGTAGAGTGGGTCGATATAAGCTTAATAGCAGGCTGGGGCTCAACGTCGATGAGCGCCATCGCTGTTTGACACCGCAAGATTTTGTCGAAATTGTACGACGTATCATCAGGATAAATAATGGAAAGGAAGAGCCTGATGATATCGACCATTTGCGCAATCGCAGAGTAAGGACAGCAGGTCACCTTATTCAAAATCAGTTTCGCATCGGCTTGCTGCGCTTGGAGAGAACGATAAAAGAGCGCATGAGTATAGTCGGTCCTGAAGCTGCTACCCCGGCTGCGCTAGTCAATAATCGCCCCATAGTTGCTGCAATGAGGGAATTCTTTGGTGGTTCACAGCTCTCTCAATTCATGGATCAAACCAACCCCTTAGCTGAGCTTACTCACAAGCGCCGGCTTTCGGCAATGGGACCCGGGGGGCTTTCGCGAGAACGTGCGGGCTTTGATGTTCGCGATGTCCATCACTCTCACTACGGAAAAATCTGCCCTATCGAGACACCGGAAGGACCGAATATTGGCCTCATCGGTTCTTTGGCTACTTATGCCCGCATCAACAGCTATGGCTTCATAGAAACGCCATACCGCCGGGTTATCCACGAGGTACCCAACACTGTTGACGAGCTGCTGAACAGAACAATTCTTGAAGATGTTATCGATTCAGGCGGCAACCTGATTGCTGCCCGGAGAACCTTGGTTACCAACG
Organism: Dehalococcoidia bacterium; assembly: GCA_012961565.1. GTDB lineage: Bacteria > Chloroflexota > Dehalococcoidia > GIF9 > UBA5629 > DTZC01. The sequence continues at coordinate 345 of DTZC01000057.1, read as the reverse complement.
AAATTGCTCGAAGGTTAGCTTCTTTACCTCCTCGAACGATAAAGGTGGTTCCTTTCGTCTCTGACCAGATTCAGTATCTGACTGCTGATGAGGAAGAACGGCATACCATTGCCCAAGCCAATGCTCGTCTCAATGAGAGAAACGAATTTGTTGAGGAGAGAATCGATGTCATAAGGGGTGGCAAGTATTCCAAAGAGCCTGCAGATAGAATAGATTTCATGGATGTTTCTCCAAAGCAGATTTTCAGTGTCACTACTTCACTTATACCTTTCCTGGAGCATGATGATGCCAATAGGGCTTTGATGGGGTCGAACATGCAGCGTCAAGCAGTACCTTTACTGCGTC